>DASXLG010000358.1 GCA_036496425.1 Terriglobia bacterium
GAAACTTATGGACTGTCTGCTGCAGGGCGCGACTGCAATCTGAAAGTTGTGAACTGTCTGCTGCAGGACGGGAATGCCATGTGAAAGTTAAGAAGTGTCAGCTGCAGGGCCGGGATGGAATCTGAAAGTTGGTAATTATCAGCTGCGGGAAGGTGCATTGACGGTGTACTGTTTTTCCGTTCCTGCAAAAATATTTTCGTCGAGCCTAACACATTCCTTCCATTGAGGTTGGCTCCCACCTCTAGCCCAAAAACCCACCCAGGTTCCGCGGACTTTTCCTTTTTGCGGTGATTTACACAGTATGAGGCAAAACTTTCGGAGCCCAAGACGGAGGGAACGATGACAGACAGAGTCCATTACCTGGATGGAGAAAGGCGGCCGCCCTTCTCTAGCCGGTAACGTGCCGGCCCCAGCTTGTTCACGCGGCTATAACCGTTAACTTTTATTTGAGATTTGAGAATCAATCATATGGCAAAAATAGCAGGAATATTGATCCGGGCTGTATTGGCGATCTCCCGTATTCGCGACGCGGTGTTTGTGGTGCGTCTGTACAAAGTGTATGAGGGGTTACTGAACAATCCGGCGTTTACTACCCCACTGGTCGATCTGGCGGCATTCAAAGCCCAAATCGACTCCTACTCCGCTTCGGTAACCGGAGCGCTCGACGGGGGCAAAGCCGCCATCGCCGAGCGGGATAAGCAACGCGCAGACGTGGCAGTCATGTATGACCAGCTCGGACATTACGTCGAGGCGGCCTGCAAGAACGACATGAGCGCGTTTGTATCGAGCGGTTTCGTCCCGGCGGCGCCGAAGCAACGGTCGGCGCCGCAGCCGACGGAGGTGCCCTCGATCAATGTCAAGCTGGGCGTCTCCCGCCAGTTGCTGGCACAGATCAAGTCGGTCGCTAAGGCGCGTAACTACAAACTCCGTTTCACCGCGATGCCGCCGGACGGAACGGTGCCTGGTCCGACGGCGGCCTGGACCGAAGTCATGGTTCCGACGACCCGTCCGGCTACGCCCTTCAACGATCTGACGCCCGGAACGATCTACGTGTTCCAGGTGCAGGCATACGGAAACCTGGGTTACTCCGCCTGGAGCGATCCGGTAAGCCGGATGTGCAACTAGACCGCTGAGCGCACGGGGCGGAGGCGCGGGTTTGTGCTGCGCTTTCGCCCCGTGCCGCCTGGCCAACAGTGGTCGTTCCGGCGCCGGTGGTCGCTGAGGTAATCGTCTCACGATATCACCATTCCTGCAGCAGAAGTGGCACGCGATCTGCACCCTCAAACAATGAGTAACTTTTGGGAGGAGAAGCATGCAAGTTTGGCAAATCGGTGTACTTGCCGTGGTTATCGTCCTTCTCGTTCTGGCAATCGCATGGGCCGTCCGCAACAGGCAGCGCAGTCAACATCTGCGCACCCGCTTCGGTTCCGAATATGACCGTACGGTTGTCGAATTGGGCGACAGACGGAGGGCTGAATCTGAACTGATGCGCCGCGAGGAGCGCGTGCAACACATGAATATTCACCCGTTGAATATCGTGGAGCGCCAAAAATTCCTCGACCAGTGGATAACGTGCCAATCGCTGTTCGTCGATGATCCCGGGCGCGCCGTCGAAGAGGCAGATCGGCTTTTGACCGATGTCATGCGGGTTCGGGGATATTCCATTGACAACTCTCATGACCGGATTCGGGATGTTTGCCTTACCTATCCTCGTCATGCCGAGAACTATCGCCGCGCCGACGAAGTTATTGCCAGGCACCGCCGTGGTCAGGCTAGTACCGAGGAACTAAGGAGCGTTTTCATTCATTACAGAGCCTTATTTGACGAAATCTTGGGAGGACGAGATGAGGAACTTAAACGAGCCTCGTAGAGACGATCTGGTCGAAAGTCAGCCCGAAGGGCGGGTTATTTCGATGGAGAACCGGCGCGCCGCAAGGTCGACGGAGCAAACCCCGCTCATATCATCGCCTCAGATGGAGGATCTGCGATCCCGCTGGACCGCAATTCAGGCGGGCTTCGTCGACGAACCCAGCAAAGCCGTACAGGAAGCGGATGCACTGGTCTCTGCAGCAATCAAACAGATCGAAGAGTCGTTTCGCGGCCAGCGATCGCAGATCGAGAAAGTCGTCGGGCAAGGCTCCGAAACATCAACTGAGGATCTTCGGATGATGCTGCAGCGGTACCGGGCATTGTTCGACCGGTTGTTGTCGATATGAAAAAAGAAAAAGTCGATCCGAAGCATCCGCCGCTGAAGGACCTGCAAGGGCATACATATCAGCACGAACTCGGCGATCCGGACGCAGCTGAGAAGATAAATCGGATTATCGGCAGCAAAGGGAAGGCAAAAGGTACGCGGCCGGGGAGGCCGCGTACCGGCAAAGGATATAAATCCGCAGCATAATACGGAGGCTGGCTCACGCCTGACAAATATAGCCGCAGACGGCATACGTTTGTAACATTGGTAGTGGGTCAGTCTGCCCACGGTTACGAATGTAAACAATCAGAGATAAAGCTTCGCTCCGCACAAGCGAGCCGCGGAAACCAGCGGCTTATCGAGAGTCCAGAATTTTGCGTCATTGAGAATGCAAGACAGCAGGATATGGGCATCAACCCAACCAATCGCTTTGCCGAACATTCGCCGTCTTTCAATCCATTCCAGGATTTCGTGGTCGGTTGCCGAAGAGATCTGTGGAAGTCGTTGGAGGTCGTGAAGTGCTTGACTCGACCTTTGTGTTTTTTGTGCTTCTGCGGCTAATTTTCTTCAGTTAAATCCGCGATGGCGGCTAGAATTTGCACGCATGTATCCGCGGCCGGTCCTAATCGTCGTGTTCGTCCTGATGTTTGCATTTGCCGCCGATGCGCATCCGGTTCCGTTCAGCTATCTCGATCTGCAATTGCACGATACTTCGATCGATCTGACCCTCACCGTTCACATTTACGATCTGGCGCATGATCTTCAGGTCAATCCAATGGAGCGGTTGCTCGACGCGGCCTTTCTCAAGGAGCGCGAATCTGCGATCCAGCAGATTTTAGGTCCCCGGCTGATGCTGGAAGCGGATGGGCAATTGATTTCGCCCATGTGGCAGGAGCCGGAAATCATCGCAGACCGGCAATCGGTGCGATTTCACCTCGCATATATGTTGAAGAAGCCGCCGGGTATGGTATCCGTTTCAACGGTGATGTTCCCATACGACGAAAACCACCAGACGTTCGTGAATGTATACGAGAACGACGGGTTGACATCGCAGCTGATTCTCGATCACAACCACAGCCGCACGGAATACTACGCGGGCTCCCGGCAGGGTGTTTGGGCGGTGATCCGAAAGTTTGTGCCGGCCGGAATCCATCACATTCTGATTGGCCCCGATCATCTTTTGTTTCTCGTGGGCCTGCTGCTGATGGGTGGCTCGGCCCGCCGGCTCGCCGCGGTCGTGACCTCTTTCACGATCGCGCACAGCGTGACGTTATCCCTGGCGGCATTGAATATCCTGACTCCACCGGCGCGTTTCATCGAGCCCGCGATTGCGTTGAGCATCGTATGCGTCGGCGCGGACAACCTGCTTGCCCAGGGAGGGCGTGATGTGCGCGCATGGATCGCCTTCGCTTTCGGATTCATTCACGGATTCGGCTTCGCGAATGTTCTTCGTGAAATGGAATTGCCCGCGCGCGCCCTCGGCTGGTCGCTGTTCTCGTTCAATTTCGGCGTCGAGATCGGCCAGTTGCTCGTCGTGATTACAGTGGCTTCACTGTTTGCAGCGCTCCGTTCCCGCAGTGAATGGGCCAGGCGTCAACTTGTCTACGCCGGATCGATCGTAGTAATAGTTGCCGGCGCATTCTGGTTCGTTCAACGAGTCTTCTTTCCAGGAGGAATCTCATGAACAAAAGGGGAAGGAACACAAAAAGCACACAATAGAACACAAGAAGCATAAGAAAATCGATCTCTCGAATCCATTTCTTGTGCCTTTTGTGTCCTTCTTGTGCTTCTTGTGTGACGTTCCCGTATTATTTTTTCGGAGCTTCCTTGTCGAGTTCAGCCCACATCATCGTGACGTTGGCCCTGGTACCCGGGTTGCGTCCGGATAAGCCGGCGAAGTAATCCTTCCATTTCGCTCCCATCATCATTGGAATATCCATGATCGCCTGATCGAGCGTCTTGCCGTCCTTTTTCGCCTGGCGGGTTGCATTGGCGTAGGCCTGCATATACTGGCCGTACTCGATGAACTGTGCCCAGTTATCGGTCTGGCTGGTGTGGCCTCGGGTGATGACGTCGACATTCTTGATTCCGGCAGCGGCCTTGGCGATCGTTTGTCCCCATAACAGACCGCTTCCACCATTATCCGGATCGATGATCGGCGTGCCCGTTGCCGGATCGACGTCGCCGGCGGCCATCACTTTCTGATTCCTGAAAACGATGAATGCGTCGCCACCGGTGTGCGCAGGCCCAAAAAAATACAAGTCGATGGCATCAGGTCCTTCGAAGAGCGTCATCTTATCCTTGAACGTTTTGCCTGGAAGACCATGACGGTTCTCCGGCTTGTCGTCCTTGTACTGAGCCAGCTTCTTCATATAGCCAAGCGTATTTTCCTGGGCGACGACTTCCACTTTGTCGTCGAAGGCAAGGTTTCCGCCGACATGATCGTTATGCGTGTGCGTGTTGATAATGGTCGTGATCGGCTTGTCGGTGACCTTCTTGATGATGTCGATGATCGCCTGCCCGGACCCCGGATTCTTTGTGTCGACGACCACTACGCCGTGGTTCTGGGTGACGAATACGGTCGTCGTGGCGCCCGGGGCGACGCTTTGATTGAAGATCGGAATCTGATAGATCCCGGGCCGAACCCGTTCGATTTGCAGTTGGATGGGCGCGGCACCACGTCCGGAACCACGGCCGCCGCCGCTGCCACGGCCACCGCCACCGCCACGACCAGGTTCCTGCTGCGCAGCAACCATTACCGCGGCTCCAATAACAATAATGCCAACGAGGACGAATACGCGTCTCATAAACCGACCCTCCTCTTAAACCGTCGAAGCCTATCCTAGTCTTTATAGCTGGTCAAGCATGCGGGCCGCCTCGTGATGGGTATTTTCATTATGAACCGTCAGTTCTCCGGCGGCTTTTGTGCGCTGTTACGCCGGCAGTTCGACAACGGCGGGTAAACCGCACTATTTTTGCCCATCACTCTGATCGCCTTCGAGCGTCGACTCAGCCGTGTCCTCGTCCAGATTGAGGAAGTGATCGATAGTATCTGCGATCTGCCACGCTGCAGGAAGAGACCGTGATGGATCGACGGCGACTTCGAATTTCTGAAGGTCCTGATTGAACGTAAGGAGGTACCCCTCCGTCTCATTGGTTGCTTCGTCAGTGGTCATCTGTCTGATAACAACGCTGACGCCTGTGAGTGGGTAGTCCCTCATCGATTTCTCGAGTTTTTCCGCGAAGTGTTGCCACTTCCGGTCCGTCAGCGCTTCGGCAAGTTCAACATTATTCAAAGAGCGACCAGTCATATCTTAACGGATTTAACGTTCAAACGTTGCGCGAGCCGGGCAAGTGTCGACTTGAGGCAGGTGCAACTGTCCAGATGTCATGGCCAACCGAATAACGGCGCGATGGGACGCGACAACACCATTCCCGACCAGATTGCCGGAATGAAGCAACTGGCGCAAAAGTAGCCGTGGATCGATCTCGATCGCGACGGCATTTGGGGACATTCCGGCGGAGGCTTCGCCACCTCATCAAGACGAACAAGGATTTCGATCTACTGATGATCCCGAACGCGAACCCCGGCTACGGCAACGCATCCAATTACATGATGCGCCGCCGCTGGGACTATTTCGTGAAGTGGCTGATTGGCGTCGAACCGCCAAAGGAATACCGAATAGGCAACTGATATATCGCGCCTGCGGCTCCGGATTATTACTTGGCCGCGATAGGTTTTGCTTGCATCATTCAAGTGGAGGCCTGATGTCAGATTCTATGAAAGGAGTCGCGAGGACAACCCTGTTGCTCGGCATAGTCCACCTCATATCGCTGTCGGCCATCGCACAAGCGCCGCCGGGCGGCGCACCGAATACGTCCACAAGGGCCGTCTTGACCGGCGTGGTGGTTCGCTCCGGGACGGGCGAACCGATTCCGCGCGCACAAGTGACCATCAGCAGAGTTGCCGCTCCGATTCCAGGCGCCCCCACTGGAAGAACCGCCGGCCAGCGCGGCGTTGCGGTACAGCCGCCACAGCAGGACGCGACTCAATTTCGACAATCGACGTCGCAGCCCGCCGGGATTCCGTCGGTCACGACGGACGATAACGGACGGTTTGGAATAAAGGACGTCGAGCCCGGATCCTATCGGATCTACGCCGCTCGAAATGGTTTCATGAAACAGGAATATGGGCAGCGATCGCCGAATCGTCCTGGTCTGGTGGTGACAGTTCAACCCGGCCAACAATTGCAGGACCTCACCTTTCGGCTCTCGCCAGCCTCCACCATCACCGGACGCGTAACCGACGCGCTTACCGGTGACCCGCTGCCTGGCATTACCGTTCAGGCGATGCGATCCACCTACGATGCAAGCGGAAAGCGAACCCTGCAGGCCGCCGCATCGGATCGAACCAACGATCTGGGCGAGTACCGGCTGTATTGGATAAATCCTGGACGATACTTCGTCACTGCCACCGCCGCCCGATCCGGTTTCGACGCTTTGCTTGCCGCCACGTCACAAGCGGCCTCTTTTGCGCCCGCGCCGAGCCCCGCGGAAGCGCAACAGCAGCAGCAAGCGGCCGCGCTCTTTGGCCCGCCTCGCAGCGCAAATGAAATCGTCGATTCGGGCTATCCGCTCGCGTACTATCCCGGCACGCCGGAGGTTTCTCGAGCTTCCACGATCGACTTGCAACCCGGTGCTGAGACGCACGCCGATTTCAATTTGTCCAAGGGTGAAAAGTATCGCATCCGCGGACGAGCGATCGACGCAACCACCGGCCGGCCGCCGCGAGACGCTTCGCTATCGGTCTCCCCGAGAAACGCAACTGGGGGAGCCCCGGTAGACGCATTGTTTGGTGCGATCAGCGGAATGATTCAGGGCAACACCAAATACAACTCAGACACTGGAGAGTTTGAAATGCGTGATGTCGCTCCGGGGTCCTACTGGCTGCAAGCAATGGTTGCGAACTTTACTCCGGGCGCCGCCGGCGCAACTGTGACGTTTCCCAACACGGATGCCAATCCGCTGGCCAATTTACCTTTTAACACAACTCAGATTGCCGTGGACGTGTTCGGTGGTGATGTCGAGGGCCTGACATTGGCTGTATCGCCTGGTGTATCGATTCCCGGGCGCATTCGCGTTGAGGGAGTGAGCAACGCAAATCAGAATCCCCTCGCACTGATCACGCTCTCGCTTCAACCGAGCTCGGGAGGCGGTTCTATCCTGTCGGCTCTCGCGGGAAACCTCAAGCCCGCAGCCGACGGGACATTCACGATTCAGCGAGTCACACCCGGCGACTACAAACTCCTGGTAAGCGGGCTAAGTCCAAACACCTACGTCAGAGAAGCTCGCCTCGAGCAAGCGGACGCGCTGGAAGGCGTCACTATCGGCACTAGAGTGGACGGCATATTGGAAATCGTGTTGAGCCAAAACCCCGGCCAACTGGACGGAACCGTCCTCGGCGCCGATCTCAAGCCCGTCAGCGGCGTTCAGGCGGTACTGGTCCCGGAACGGCTGCGAAACCGGTTGGACCTCTACAAAACAGCCATCACGAATCCGGATGGGCGATTCACCATCCGGGGCCTGCCCCCCGGGGACTACAGGGTCCTGGCATGGGAAGACATCGAACCATTCGCGTACTTCGATCCTGAGGTTTTGATGCAATACGACGGGCTCGGCAAAACGGTCCGCATCCAGGAGGGATCAAGTCAAACGGCTGAGGTCCGGATAATCCCGGCAGGTCAGTAAAGCAGTGGCGCTGTGAACGAGAATCAGCATTGGCGACATGGCTGCAAACTAAAGCCCCCCTTTTCCGAATAGAGGAAGCCGAACCTGCTAAGGCGCACTACGACGGGCTACGAGAAAAACGGCGGTCGAAACGACCCAGGAGGCGAAGGGAACTGCTAGAAACGCGAAGGCCGGCTGAGCCGGGCGCTTGAGCACGACGAATGCGTAGACAGCAACGGACGCCGCCGCAACTACGAGCGTCACCCCATAAAGAGCGGCCCGCAGCAATGCGGGCCACTGCCTCGACACAACGCAGGCCATGACAAGAGCAGCGAACGGCGCAAGATCCCACCCTGCAAAAAGAAACATCAGCAGGTTCATCCGATACCCTCCCACATGCAGCATCAGACCGAACGAGGCAATTGCAGCCACTGCAGCTAAGACAAGCGTCAGCTGACGCAAGGTATCGAGTCCTCGGGCCGGCATCATTTCCCTCCTCGTGTCACTCCCTCAATCAGTAAGTACTTTACATCACAAAGTCCACTCTGATAGTTTTTAATAATTATGAAAGTTATACGAGCTCAAGTGATGGGGATGTGTTTCGGAGTCAAAGACGCTCTTTCCACCGTTATGACGATGGAGCTTCCTGAAAAAGCCACAGTTTACGGCCAATTGGTTCACAACCCCGAAGTGCTGCGAAAACTCAAGCTGCGCGGTTTTTCAATGCTCGACGAGACGAACCGCACGACCGCCGTTTTGACACCCAACGTGGTGATCACCGCTCATGGAGTGAGCGGCAAAGAGCAGCGGAGTCTGGAAGCATCCGGCAAAACCTTAATCGACACCACCTGCCCGCTCGTGAGACGGGTTCATCAGACTGCCAGGAGCCTGGAGGGACAAGGCTATTTTGTGGTTGTAGTCGGCAGGAAAGATCACGTTGAAGTCAAAGGGATAGTCGGTGATCTGGAACGATTCGCGGTGGTCGAACGGCCGGAAGACGTGATGCGTTACCCTGCCGGCCGCATCGCCGTCCTTTGCCAGACTACGACTCCGCCCTCGTCCCTGGAGGCATGTTTCGAAGCGATTTCGCGAAAGAACGCAGGCAAAGAAATCTCCTTATTCGACACCATTTGCGGGCCGACGCGAGAAAGACAAAACGCAGTGCAGGACCTTTTGAACAAAGTCCAAGCGCTTGTAGTAGTGGGAGGCAGGAATTCGAACAACTCCAGGCAGCTACGAGCGTTGGGAGAAAAGGCCGGCCTTCCCTGCTTTCAAGTCGAAAGCGCCGCCGATCTTCGGGAGGAATGGTTCGACGGGTTGGATACGATTGGGCTGACTGCGGGGACCTCCACGTTGGATCAGACCATCGATGAAGTTTACAGCGCGCTCATGTCCGTTCAAGGGCCTCAACCGATGAATCACGTATAAAGCTTGCAGGCGGCTGCGTTACACTTTCCCTCAACATTACCGCTACCGCTGCCGTTTGCAATATTGGTCATCACAGCGATCCTTACCGCGATTCCGTCCTCGCCAAAGACGACAAACTCGTTTTCAAAGCTATCAAAATGACTTTGACGTCTTTAAAAACCACTTTCAGAGTTATCAAAGTCACTTTGACAGCTTTGAAATCGATTTCATAGTTATCCACGCGACTTTCTTGATTCTTCGCGGCGCGAAAAAGACCTGAGATTCATAGGGAAGCCGATGCCTTGTGATTTCCAGCGCAGCAGAAGCTAATATACGCGACCCGCAAATAATGCAACATGCGCTTAGAATCAGCTGTATGGAAGTATCCGTCAATCAAATCATCCAGGCACTGTGGATTGCGATGTTCGCGATATGGTTTTTCACAGGCTTCAGCGTGAAGCAGACCGCGCAATCCCGCTCCGAGGGAATGTCGCGCATCGCTGTATACATTGTATGGATCGGGTGGTGGCTGCTGTTTGCGCACGGCTTCGGGCGCGATCCGCTCGCGAGGAGGATGTATCCGCCTTCGATGTCGATCGGCTGTATCGGGCTTGCGATTACGGCGGCAGGCCTTGTATTCGCGGTTCTGGCGCGGCTTTATATCGGTAAGAACTGGAGTCCCTTGATTCATGTGAAAGAAGGCCACGAACTGATCCAGTCGGGGCCGTACGCTGTTGTAAGGCACCCGATCTATTCGGGCCGACCAGTTCGGAGCACAATACGAAAGCTATCGGACGCGGGTGAAAGGCCTGATCCCGTTCGTGTGGTGAGGCCGTTGACCGGCTGCACCTGTTCCCTCAGGTTCTTCGGTTTGTTCCAGAAAACGTTGGAAAACCCGTTATGCGTGACGCAATATCCGGGTACGAGACCTCACCTTCTGAAGAGCCCGTACCGCGTGAACCAGATCTGGTAAAGCTCGTCGAGCCACCGTCGTCCCCACACGTCCCGTGTGACATCTGAGTGACTGGTGCTGGCAAAGCCCGCGCCGGGGAACAATCCTATTGCCGGCTGTTCTTTTTCCGAGCGGCTTCATCCAGCCGTTGCTTGACTTTCGCCTCCTCGCCGATTTCCTGTGGCTGAAAGTATTTTCGGCCTTTCAGTGAATCCGGAAGGCAGTCCATGTCGGCGACTTTGTCCGCGAGATCATGGGCGTATTGATAGCCCTTGCCATAGCCGAGGCCTTTCATCAGACCGGTCGGGGCGTTGCGAATGTGCAGGGGGACGGGATCGTTGCGGGTGTTCTCGACGTCCTCGACAACGGCTCCATATGCGGCATAAACCGAATTGGATTTCGGCGCGGCCGCCAGATAGATCACGCATTGCGCCAGAGCCAGCTTGCCCTCGGGCAGTCCGATGAAATTGAAGGCTTCCTTGGCGTCCAGCGCGATCCGCAGGGCGCGCGGATCGGCAAGGCCGATGTCTTCAGAAGCAAATCGAACCAGCCTTCGCGCGACGTAGAGCGGGTCCTCCCCGGCTTCCAGCATGCGGGCGAGCCAATATAAAGCCGCGTCGGCATCGGAATTTCGCAGGGACTTATGGAGGGCGGAAATGATGTTGTAGTGCTCTTCACCGGTCTTGTCGTAGAGCAGCGTCTTCTGTGAAGCCTGTTCGATTGTTTCTTTCGTAATCTGCTGTCCGGCTGCGGTTCCCTGAACGGCGAGGTCGAGGATGTTCAGCGCCGTACGGGCGTCACCATTGGCGAGCGACGCGATCGCGCGAATGGACGCTTCATCAATGTTGAACTTCTCGCGTAAGACTGCCCGGCGCAGCAGCAGGATGATATCGTCGTCGCTTAACGCCTTGAGTACGAACACCCGCGTGCGTGACAACAATGCAGAGATGACTTCGAAGGAAGGATTCTCCGTCGTCGCGCCGATAAGAGTGATGTTCCCATGTTCGACGTGTGGCAGAAAAGCATCCTGTTGCGCTTTGTTGAAGCGATGAATCTCGTCGACGAAAACAATCGTCCGGCGGCCGGTTCGCCGGGCGCGTTCCGCAGCCGCCATGATCTCCTTGATTTCTTTAATGCCGGCGAGAACCGCGCTGAAATGAACGAAGGTCGATTTCGTCATTCGGGCAATGATGCGGGCGAGAGTCGTCTTGCCCACGCCCGGCGGACCCCACAGGATCATGGATGGAACCTGGTCCCGATCGATTGCCGTGCGCAAAGGCTTGCCCGGATCGAGCAAGTGGCCCTGTCCGACAACGTCGTCCAGCGTTTGTGGGCGCAGGCGATCCGCCAGTGGCGCATCGGGAGGCACACCGGAAGGCTGGTTCTCTTCGAAAAGCGATCCACTCATTCTGAACGTCTCTGTTTTGAGGCTTCGTACAGGGTGACCGCTGCGGCGACAGCGGAGTTCAAGGATTCGACTGTGCGCTTTTGCGGAATCCGGAGCACAGTATCACAGGCGCTCATTTCATCCGGAGCGAGTCCGCCGCCCTCATTGCCGATGAGCATGGCTGATGGTTTTTTCCAGTCCCACTGCTCGATGGCGATTTCCGCGGCGGGCGAAGTGCCGACGATCGCAATCTGTCTTCGCCGCAGTTCTGCCGTCAGAGCTTCGAAGCCGATGCCAGCAACATGCGGCAGCCGGAACACACTTCCTGCGCTTGCGCGAACGGCTTTGCTGTTGTAAAAGCTGACCGTGCCTGGCGTGGCGGCGCATCCGGTCGCGCCAAAGGACTCCGCGATACGCAATATCGTCCCGACATTGCCGGGGTCCTGGAGCCGGGCAAGAACGACGATAAGGGCCGGAGATGCGCCCAAAAGACCATCGAAAGTGAATTCGCGGAGCCGTACGGTCGCAATGAGGCCCTGCGAGTGTTCCGTATCCTGGATCGACTTGAACAGATCCTGCGGGATTTCGTCGTGCATTTCCGCCACAATCCCGGGATTCTTCGTGCCTTCGCGAATGAACAGATCCACGATTTGCAGGCCGCTGCGCGAGGCCTCCTCCACTAGAATCGGGCCTTCTATCGGAAGGAGGCCGTCCGCGGTGAGTGTGCCGTGCTGGAAGGCCTTTCTCACCTCCACCAGCTTTCGATTGTGTTTCCCGATCTGCATCTTGAACCGTAGTACAATCCGCGCGTGAAGGTGCTTCGCGCCGAAACATTGCACGATCTTGATTACGATGAGATTGTAGCCCTCCTTCGCGGCGGCGGCATCATCGCTTTCCCAACCGACACGGCATATGGGCTCGGCGTCGACCCGTTCAACGAAGGGGCGGTTGACCGGCTGTTCCGGATCAAAGGCCGTCCTGAGACCAAACCTATCCTGCTGGTCATTGATTCGATCGCCATGGCAGAATCAATAGGCCGCCCTACCGGGATATTTCATGCTGTGGCAAAGAGGTTCTGGCCTGGTCCTCTTACAATGGTTATCGAGTCGCAGCTTCATGTTCCCATGAACATTACAGCGGGAACCAATACGATCGGATTGCGATGGCCCTCAGCGCACTTCGCCGCCAATTTGCTGGCGCGCTTTGGAATGCCGATCACGGCCACAAGCGCCAACAGGGCGGGTGAGCCTTCGGCCATCACGGCAGCCGAAATCCAATCGCAGTTCGCGGACGGCCTGGACGCGGTGATCGACGGCGGCGTGCTGCCCGTCCGCGGCGGATCAACTCTATTGGATTTGACCATCGATCCGCCGGTGCTGCTCAGGGAAGGGCCCATTACATTTGAAACTCTTCACGAGTTTTTCAACGGCCGAATCCGGAGACCGGTCGCATGATCCCGCGGGTCTTCAAATGGGGCACGCTCGTGGCTCTTGCCATATTGATCGGCCTGCTGGGTTACGGCGCCTATCTCTACGGACAGATTCGCGATTGGGCCGTGCGAGATGAAGCGCATCCTGCAGACGCCATCGTTATTCTGGGCGCCGCTCAATACAACGGTCACCCGTCCCCGGTTCTCAAGGCGCGCCTGGATCATGCCTTTGACCTCTATCGGCGCGGCTTTGCCCAGACCATTATCACAACCGGGAGTTATGGACCCGATCCGAACTTCTCGGAAGCTCAGGTCAGCACGAGGTATCTCGTTCAGCGCGGCGTCGACATGGCCAACATCATCACGGAACAGGCAAGCGGCACGACCTACGACACCATCCAGGCAGCGTCGGCTCTGTTGAAGGCAAAAGGGTGGAAAACCGCGCTTGTCGTCAGTGACGGTTTTCACCTCTATCGCGCGAACAGGATGTTCACCGACAACGGCATTGTCACCTACACTTCTCCCGCACCCAACAGTCCCATCGAAGTTGAAGCGTCGCAGCGTTTCTGGCACAGCTTGCGGGAAGTCGTGCTGTTTTCCGCCTACCGCTGGATGGATCTATATATTCATTCCTAATTCAGCATGGCCACGAACGGTTCCAGGCCTTCGCCGCGTAATTGATTTTCGAGTTCTTTTGCCGCATGTATAGTCGGCAGGTGGCCGACACGGACCCGGTAACGAAGGTATCCTGGCGCCGCAGTTTCCAAGGTATCGACGAAAACATCGGGATATTCCTTGCTCAATTCCATGGCGTAAGCGCCTGCTCTGGCTTCAGTTCTGAAAGCGGCGGCCTGTACCGTATATTGAGCGGTTTGGAGGTCTGCTTTCCTTGGCGCCGGCGCGACTGCGGATCGAACGGGCGGCTGGACGACGCGGACCACTGAAGACGGAACCGGAACGTCGAAAACCCGCACGAGATGCGGAGTGAGGACGACGACCAACTCCGGCTGATCCTCATTTGCCGGCGAGAAAAGATAGCTGAAGACGGGGCTTTGGTGCAGCGTTCCGATTCTCGACAACTGCTGAGTGTCCATCTCCGTAATGAATCCGCCGGCAGCGACGCTGGCCCCTTCCGCCGTCGTGATTTCATGCCGGATCGCCTGTCCCGATATCGGGGACGCCGATTCAGCCCCGTCGGCTCCGAGGTTCCGTATCTTCGCCTGGCTGATAAGCGTCATCGCGATCTCGCGTTTGAGGCTGACTCGCGTCAACAAGCGAAAATCGAATCCGACATCGAGCCGCTGAGATTCTGCTGATGACTGAGTGGATGCGACACGCGAACTGATGCGGAACTCTGCCGGAGTTTCGCCGACGGTCGTCAGCTGAAAGCTTTGCAGCAGTCTTAATCGGGGACCAGGTATTAAGGCCTTTAGTGAACTTTCCGAAATATTGATGATGAAATCCGACTCGAGCCGTTCAGCAGAGACGGCTCGCGCCGGGATCCCGAGTTCCTTCAACCGGCTCCGATTCACTTCGAACACTCTTGCTTCGGTTCGAACTTCCGCCGCCTGGGCGGCCTGCGCCATTGCGCGTTCCCCGCTGCAGAGGACGAGGCCGATAACGATCGCTATTCGAATCATACGATTCGAGACAGTGTAGTGCATAGTTGTGTGTTGGAAGATAGATCCCTCATCATTTTATGCGGACGCCGGTAAGAAATCTCCAGTTGGCATCCGGAGCGACTGTCACTCCGTCGATCCGCTTGTTGTAGACACAAACGTTGTTCCGGTAGAAAAGACTGACGTACGGCAAGTCTTCCGCGACGATGCGCTGAATCTCCTGATAGGCGGCCTTGCGCTTTTCCAAATCGAGCTCTTTCCGGCCGAAGTCGATCAATTCATCGACCCGGGGGTTCGAGTAATGGCCGCGATTCGCGCCTTTCATCGGAATCATGGCCGATGCGAACACGAGATTCAGAAAGTCGGGATCGTCGTTTCCGCCCACCCAGCGCGCCGAATACAGCTGGAAGTTGCCGGCGACCGCATCCGCAAAGAATGTGGCGGTCTCCGTCGCGCGGATATCGAGGGCAATTCCAACCGCGCCGAGCTGCTGTTGAAAAGCGGCGGCCATCAGCCGCGTCATGTCCTCGTTCGGCGTGCGATAGGTAAGGGAAAGATGCTCGTAGCCGGCCTCTTTCAGCAGGCTCCGCGCGCGTCCCGGATCGTAAGGATACTGTTTCACGCCGGGTTCATAGGCCCAGTTTTCGGGTGGCAGAACGCCGGTCGCGGGCCGCGCCTCGCCGCGCCAGATGTACTTGATCAGAGCGTCCCGGTCGATGGCGTATGCAATGGCCTGCCGGACGCGGATATCGCGTAACAGCGGATCGGTCAGCTTGAATGCGATGTACTGGTAATTCGTGCCTTCCGCTTCCATGACGACAAGGTTGTGATCTTTCTTTACGGTCTCGTCCATATCGGGTGTCAGGACATTCAGTGCGATGTCGACCGATCCCTTCCGGAGTTCCAGCGCGGAAACCACGGCTTCTGGAATGATCTTGAATCGCAGCATCGACACGCCGGCCTTTGTTCCGAAATAGTTTTCGTTGCGCCGGAGCAGTATTTCCTGATCCTGAAAATAGTGCACGAACGCGAATGGGCCGCTGCCGATCGGGTGACGGCTGAAGTCCGGTCCTGAGCCATCCGGAATAATTCCGATCGCGCCATCTGCCAGATTCCACACGAAAGGCGCGAATACTTCTTTCAATTTGAAGACAACGGTGTAGGGATCCGGACCATCTACAGCGGCGATTCGTTCGTATGTTCCCAGTTTGGATGTCTGCACGCTTCGATCGAGGATGCTTCGAAAGGTGAAGACCACGTCCTTCGAAGTGAGCGGGCGTCCATCATGAAAGAACACATTGTGGCGCAGGTGAAAAATGTAGGTCCTGGGATCGGGTATGTCCCAGCTTTCGGCGACGTCCGGCTGGATCGCAAAGTGTTCGTCTTTCTTGACCAGGGAACTGAAGATGATTTGAAAGAATCGTTCTGAGCTGGCATCGACACCGATACGCGGGTCGAGATTGGTCGGCGACTGGTCCAGGGCTATGGTGATGACGTCGATTCCCGCCGATTTCTCACCGGTGCAGGCGGGAATAAAAATGGAACACAAGAGGCACAAGAAAACGAAAAAGCTCGTTCTTGTGGTTCCTGTGCCTCTTGTATTCCGTCCCCTTTCGGGCATCCGGGGGATTATACAGATACAGCGCGGGCGCTAACTTCGACGGTGGACTTGCGGAGTCTTTCGATCTGGCGCGTGATGCGCGCCTTGAGGTGGGCGCGATAGCGGAGCGGCACAAACTCGATTTGCGCCTTCAGGCCGAGAATGCGTTCGACCGATTCATCGACGCGCTGCCGGAGCGCTGCACTGCGGCGGACTTCGCTCAGGATCGTTTTGAAGGCTTTTTCGACGAGAGGTGTTGTCTGGGAGAACAGCAGCAGGTCGTTTCCGGCTTCGAAAGCCTTGAGAAATAATTCCGGAGTGAGCCCGATACTCGTTACGGCGCCCATCGTCAGATCGTCTGTAATCGTCAATCCGCTATAGCCGAGCTTCTTGCGGAGGAACCCCTCAACAACCTTCGACGACAAGGACGCGGGCACCGGTTTTTCATCCCCGAGTGCCGGGAAATGCGCATGAGCAATCATGATCATCTGGGTTTGGCCGAAGACGCTGACGAAAGGTGCGGCATCCGCCTGCTGGATTTGCCGGCGTGTGCGTTCGATGCGCGGCAACGCGAAGTGAGAATCGATTGTTGCCGATCCCAGACCAGGAAAGTGCTTGACGCATGAGAGAATGCCCCGTTTGGAAAGCTCCTCGACGAATGCGTTCCCAAAGCGCACGACCTCTGAAGGATCCAGGGCGAGAGTTCGTTCTGCCAGCACGGAACCCGGATAACGCAGATCGAGAACCGGCGCAAAATCCACATTGAATCCCGTGGCCTCGAGCTCCGCAGCAATCACCCGAGCGCCAAGCCGCAATTGCGCCATGCCCGTGGCCGCCAATTCCGGCATCGAGGGAATGGGCGCAAAGATCTGCTTCAGGCGATCGACCCGGCCGCCCTCATGATCGATCGTGAGCAGCGGCGGACATGCCGGCAGGGACCGCAAACCTACTGTTAAATCATAGATTTGGTCGAAGCTCTCGATGTTCCGCTGAAACAGATGGAAGCCGCCCGGCTGAATGTAGTCGAGCAGGGCAGAGGTCTCCTGATCGGGCTGATGTCCCTGAAATCCAAGGACAAACAGCTGCCCTATCTTCTGTTCCAGCGTGAGGCGTTGCGCATCCCGCATTTTATTACTGGCTGCGCGCTACCGCGCTTGCATTCGCTCCGCTCATTAACTACTCGGCCTTCTTTCGGAGTTCCGACAAAAACCGCAATGCTTCAAGTGGCGTCATGCTATCAAGATCCAACGAACGCACAGCATTCCGCAGCTCTTCTTCGAGCGCTGTGAAGAGTGACATCTGGTTGACGACTATTTTGGGCTTTCGCCTGGCACGAACCGTGAGATTATCGGACAACTGGTGTTCATTTTCCTCATGTTTTTTAAGGATTTCTCTGGCCCGTTGGGTTACCGGGCCTGGAATTCCCGCTAACTTCGCAACTTCAATGCCATAACTGCGGTCCGCAGCCCCAGGTTCCACAGCCCTCAGGAAAACAATCCGGTTTTCCGCTTCCTTGACAGTGACATGATAGTTTTTGATCCCGGACAGCAAATCCGCAAGTTCCGTAAGCTCATGATAATGCGTGGCGAAAATCGTCTTGGCGCGGATGCGGGACTGAATATGTTCGATCACCGCCCAGGCGATGGACAGTCCGTCGAAAGTCGCTGTGCCACGGCCGATCTCGTCGAGAATGATGAGGCTGCGGGGAGTCGCGGAATTCAGGATAATAGCGGTTTCCGTCATCTCGACCATGAAGGTCGAGCGCCCGCGCGCGAGATTGTCGGACGCTCCAATGCGGGTGAAGATCCGGTCCACAATGGGAAATCGCATCAACTGCGCAGGCACAAACGATCCGGTCTGAGCGAGGATCACCAGCAGCGCGTTCTGACGCAGAAATGTCGATTTGCCCCCCATGTTCGGCCCGGTCACGATCAAAATCTGGTCGGTCGAGTCGTTCATAAAGAGATCATTCGGGACGAATCGATCGGCCCGATGTTGCTCGGCAAGCGCTTCGATCACGGGATGGCGGCCTTTGCTGATGACAAGTTCGTCACTGTGTGAGATCTGCGGCCGCGTATATCCGAAACGCTGCGCGGCAGCTGCAAACGAGGCCAGAACGTCGAATTCGGAAATGATGGAGGCGGACTGGCGAATGCGCCTGGCCTCATCCGAGATTCGAGTCCGGATCTCCTGGAACAGATTCTTCTCGATTTCGAGAATGCGTTCTTCCGCCGTCAGGATTTTCTCTTCGTATTCTTTCAACTCGGGGGTTACAAAACGCTCGGCGCCGACCAGCGTCTGTTTCCGGTCGTAGTCCTTTGGAACCAGGTGAAGATTGGCCTTCGAGATTTCGATGTAGTATCCGAAGACTCGATTGAAGCGGACCTTCAGCGATCCGATTCCGGTGCGCTCGCGTTCACGCGTTTCGACGGCAGCGAGATAGGTTTTGCTGTTTTTAGAGAGCGAGCGCAGTTCATCGAGTGCCGCATGATAGCCATCCCGGATCACTCCGCCGTCGGCGAGCGCAAATGGAGGCTCATCGCTGATCGACGTATTCAGGAGGTCCGCGATATCGGCTAATAGATCAAACCGGTTGAATAGATCCGCGAACCGCGGCGCTTTCAGCCGGCCCAGAGCGGCCGCAATCGACGGCAGCCGAACGAGCGAAGCCCGCAGCGACGCCAGTTCGCGCGGGCCTGCGGTGCCGACGGTGATTTTTCCCAACAGCCGTTCGAGGTCGAATACACCCTCGAAGGACGTGCAGGTTTCTTCAAGCAGCACGGCGGAACCTGTGAGTTCTCCGACGGCATCGAAGCGCGATTCGATATCGGCGGCGTCCAGCGAAGGCCGGACGAGCCAGCTGCGGAGCAGGCGCGCTCCCATCCCGGTTCGGGTCCGGTTGACCACGCCGAGCAGCGTGTCTTTCGTGTCCCCCGCGGACGATTCGAAGAGCTCCAGATTGCGAATCGTCGCAGCGTCGAGCATCAGATAGTTCGCCGTCTCGGAATAACTGAGTCCGGTAATGTGTTCGAGAGAGGTTTTCTGCGTTTGTTTGACGTAATGAATCAGCGCGCCGGATGCGCCGACCGCGGCGGATTTGCCGTCGAGGCCAAAACCATCGAGCGTCGCCGTTCCGAATTGTTCCCGTAAGACGCGGGCGGCGTAATCCGAATCGAACAACCAGTCGTCCAGCGGACTTTTCGCCATGTTGCCGTTGAGCCGCCCGGCCGATTCCTTCAATTTTTCGGGAAACAGAACTTCACGCGGCGAGAAATGTTCGATGTCGAGCAGGAGCCGGTTCCAGCGGTCGGCGCCGGCGAACTGGGACGCCCGTAATTCACCGGTCGAGATATCCAGGAACGCGCAGCCCAGTTGCTCGTCGCCG
>DASXLG010000359.1 GCA_036496425.1 Terriglobia bacterium
AACTCCAGCCCATCGACCTGGAACGTAGGGAACCGCGCAAATCGCAGAAGTGCCGCCCCGCTTTCCGATTCCGAGGCGCGTTTCACGATGTCATTAGCGGCGCCACGAGGAATGCGCACGACCTCGTCACCGACGCCGCCAAGAGAGTTTACGTTCACTTTCAGCCATTCGGTCTTGGTCCCGGCGATGCCTTCCCAGGCGAACGGATTCAGCATCGTCGGAAACACAACCCATTGGTCAATCCCGGGCGTTTTCGCGATGAATCCTTCCATTTGTCCGGCGGCGAGGCTGCGCAGTTCGATGCGTGCGCCGATATACCCGATGACAAGAACCAACGACAGCCAGGCCATCGCTCTTCTCCGGTTGAACAGCGCGCCGGCAACCAGACCCAGCAACAGGATGGAGTCGACGTACGGATCGAAGATGAAAAGAAGGTCGCCGTAATACCAGGTGCGGTCAAAGGGCAGGAACGGCCGCACTCCGTAGGTGTTCAGATAATCCAGCACCGGGTGAGTGCACATCGCCACGAATGAAACGGCAAATGTTTTCCAGAAATGTCCGGAAAAGTAATACATCACCGCGGCGAGGATCAGGGCAAGCACCGGAACTCCGACAAATGTGTGGGTTATTCCCCGATGATTATCAAGGTATGCCGCCGTACCCCGGAGGCCCGATAGGATTTCGATATCGGGCAAATTTGCTGCAATGACGGCGGTTACGGTTGCATAGGGCACCCAGCCATCGAAACCGGTTCTGGCAATGGAAAAGCCGGCAAGGGTGTGGGTGCTGTTGAACATTGAGCATTGAACCGCATGTGCAGTTATTGTATATTGCGCCCACTTTGTGAAAATGCACTCCAATAAATTTCGCGATCCGCTGATCAGCCGCGCTCAGCCGGTGACCATCATCACGCCGGTCGTGGATGAAACTCTGCGCATGGCCGGAGTGTCGGCAGTGCGCGAACAGATCGTTGACCGTTTCATGAACGGGCAGCCCCGCATCGCTGTCGTTCACGGCGGTGAGGACCATCCTCCTAACCTTGGAGCGAGAGAGACGATCCGGCGTATGATTCGCCAGATCTGGGCCAATGGCGCTATTCCTTTCGAAGCATCGCATTCGTCGCCGTGCGAGGAGCTGTCCTACGGCACAGAAGGGATGAACTACGCTCTGTTGAGCCGGAACTTTTATACGGCGGCTCTGGCCAGCCTGATCGAGGCTCATGCTTACGATGGGGCGATCGTGTTGGGTGTTTGCGACAAAATGATGGTAGGCAGCCTCCGGGCTCTGGTGGAAGTCGATCTCGCACACCAGCGCCGGAAGATGCGGCCCGTATTCGCTGTGATGATTCCGTCTCTTATCGGGCGGGAGGCGCACGTCAGTGAAGAGGACAAGCGGAAATTTGATCCTCTGCGTCACCGGTTGACGGAAAGCGAGCGCGCCGAGCTCGACGAGCTGTTTCAACGACCGATGAAGTCTCACGTCTATGCTGAGGTCAAGACGATCCTGGATCGCTGTTTCCATCGAAGGATCGTTCAGGAAAATGAAAAGGATGATCTGGAACGCGTCATTGCGAAGTGCAGTGCGTCGCCGGGTGCGAATTGTGCGGCCTCCGAAGCCTCGATGGCTCACCGGATGATCCTGGCATCGTTCGGCATCGTGCCGAAGCATCTGGATATATGCGTCAAGGCTCCTTCGGATAACCAAACCTCGGACGTTGTGCAGCGCCTGCTTCAGGCGATTACAAAGCGGGAGCGCCGCATCAGTGTCGCGAGTCTCACACGCTATAACCTGGTGAATGCCGCTGCCGTGTGGAGCGCCACCGGAGGCCATCCTGCGTGGCTCCTCCACTTGACGTATCTGGCGGATGCTGTCGGAAAGAAATTGTCGATCGCCGACGTTACAAAAAAGACACTCAAGGTTCCGCAGATTCTCGCGGTGGATGACGCGCGCGGGAACTCGGTGTATTCCATGGCGGTGGAGACCGAGAACGGCGGCAATTCGGGAATCGACACTATCATGCGGACGCTCGCCGAGAAACGCCTGATCGAGGATCGTGCTCCGACGCTTGATGGTCCGTGGATGGAGCGCATCATGGAAGCGCGCTCAGCCAATGGAAACTTCGTCTATTCAACGATGAGTCCGTTCCTGCCAACCTGCGGCTTGAAGGGGATGCAAGGAAACATCTGCACCGGCGCCGTGGCGCGGCTGAGTTCGCACAGCCGGAACCGTGATGTGGAGCAACTCGACAGAAAAATCTATCTCGCTATCTACTACCTTGGCCAGAAAGAGCTTCATGGCGATCTTGCGATTCAGGACGGCATACTGGATCGCCTGAAGCGGAAGGTTGCATGGGAAGACCTTTGTTACACCTGGCAGTACAACTGGCATTCGAAATCGCCGAACGGCTCCGTGCCGGATGTGTCGGAGTGGAATAAGGCGAAATTATGGGACTATCTGCTCGGCAATAATCTGCTGCGCGTTATGGTGGTTGTGGCAGGCGCCGGGCCTCACGGTGCCGGCATGCCGGAATTGCAGCTTGCGCTGAATGCTTCTTCTCATCCGCTTGGATCCATGTGCGTGCTCGTAACAGACGGGCGCGTGGCTTTCCGGCACGAGGGTCTTTCGATAGCACACGTCGTGCCCGAAGCGTTCGACGGCGGCGGTTTGGCTGCGATCCGAACGGGTGACTGGATTCACCTGGATCTGGCCGAAGGTGTCTTTCAGGTCGTGACGCACTCCGCGCGCGGATACAAAGTTCTCGCCAGCAAAGAACTGTCTAACCGGCCCGACCGCAAGAAACGCATGAATGAACTCCAGCGGCGCCGGCTGGATTTCCTGCCGTCCTTCCGTATTCTTCTTGATCAGGTTTCTTCCGCCGAATCCGGCGTATCCCCCGCATCGAAATCGTAAGGAAATTGCTACAATCAATTGTTTATGGCTTACGAACTTGTTCTCTTTAAGAACATCAACGATCCTCATGTGAAAGAGCTGGACCGGTACGTCGAGCTTGGCGGATACAAAGCGGCGAGAAAAGTCGTCACCGAGATGACGCCCAAGGACGTTATCGAGACAACCAAAGCCACCGGTCTCCGAGGACGCGGCGGTGCCGGTTTCCCGACCGGTATGAAATGGAGTTTCGTTCCGAAAGATACCGGTAAGCCGATTTACCTGTGCTGTAACGCGGATGAGAGCGAGCCCGGCACCTGCAAAGATCGGGTCATTATGGAGCGCGATCCGCATCAGTTGATCGAGGGGATGATCATTGCCTCGTTCGCGGTGGACTGCCATCTTGCGTTCATCTATATACGCGGTGAATTTTCGCTCGGATACCGAGTCCTGGAAAAGGCGCTGGAGGAAGCGCATGCCCGCGGCTATCTCGGGAAAAAGATCTTCGGCTCCAATTATGATCTCGACATCATTCTGCACTCCGGTGCGGGCGCCTATATCTGCGGCGAAGAGACGGGGTTGATCGAATCGCTGGAAGGGAAGCGCGGGCATCCGCGGCAGAAGCCGCCGTTTCCCGCGGTTCACGGGCTCTATGGTTGTCCCACCGTTGTCAATAACGTCGAAACACTCGCAAATCTCCCCCACATCTTCAATCGGGGCGTTGAGTGGTACAAGAGTATCGGCTCCAGCGAGAAGAACACAGGACCCAAACTTTACTGTGTCAGCGGGCATGTCCGGAAACCAGCGGTTGTGGAGAGGGAATTGGGTGTTCCTCTGCTCGAACTGATCGAGGTCGAGTGCGGCGGTATGCGGAACGGAAACCGGTTGAAAGGGGTTATACCGGGCGGTTCTTCAGTGCCGATTCTCAAGCCCGACGAGTGCGACGTTCGGATGGATTTCGATTCGCTTGCCGCGAAGGGTACGCTGCTCGGTTCGTGCGGCATGATGGTGCTCGATCAGACCGCCTGCATGGTTCGCCTTGCTCTGCGAACGGCGCGCTTTTACGCGGAAGAGAGCTGCGGGCAATGTACTCAGTGCCGTGAGGGAACGTGGTGGATGGAGCAGGTACTGCATCGGATCGAACACGGCCATGGAAAGATGGAGGACCTGAAAATGATCCTCGACATGTGCTCGAACATGAAGGGCGTCACGATCTGCGTTCTAAGCGATGCCTGTGCGATGCCCGTCGAAGCGATGATTAACAAATACCGGGAAGAATTCGAGTATCACATCACGCACAAGACGTGCATGGCGAACTAAGCGGGAACGAAACCACAAAAAGCACAAGAGGCACAAAATGTCAGGATTTTTGTGCCTCTTGTGCTTCTTGTAATTTCGTCTTTCTTACGGTTTGGGTGCTGGCGGCGGTAAAACGCGCGCTTCCACAACCGATTGAAATCCGTTCCGCGCATGTGCGCCGTCGCAGAACGGCTTATTCTCCGAGTGGCCACAGCGGCAGAGACTGATTTGAGTGCGGCCCGAAAGATCGAATTCCTTCCCCTGTCCATCCTTGATACTAAAATTCCCCGAGATACGGAGCGGTCCATTAGGAAACACAACGAAATCTGTATGATCAGCCATTGATTTCTCCTCGGAACAATTCTAATCCCAGAAGCAAGCGTTCCGTGGAATGACGACGACGCCGGAATCGGTCACTGTGAAGCGGCGGCGGTCTTCTTCAGGGTTATAACCGATTTCGATTCCCGGCGGGATGCGGACGTACTTATCGACAATGACGCTGTGGAGTCTCGCATGCCGGCCGACATCGACGCCGTTCATCAGGATGCATTGGTCGACTTCGGAGTAGCTGTTGATTCGTACTTCCGGCGAAAGGATCGAGTTTTTGACGCGCCCTCCGCTGACGATCGATCCCTGCGAAATAATGGAATTGATGGCGGCGCCCACGCGTCCTTCATGTTCGAGATCCCAGATCGTTTTTGCCGGCGGATACGAACGCACGTGCGTACGGATGGGCCACTCTTTATCGTACAGGTTGAACTGCGGATCGATCGAAATGAGATCCATGTTGGCTTCGAAGTATGCGTCGAGGGTGCCGACATCGCGCCAGTACTTTGCATCCTTCTGATTCATGTCTTTGAAGTTATAAGCGTAGACCTGCTTCGATTCGATCAGGTTGGGGATGATGTTTCGTCCGAAGTCGTGGCTGGTGTCCTGGCCTGCATCTTCCAGTAACGCCTGAATCAGAACGGGCGTGCTGAAAACATAAATGCCCATCGATGCGAGTACGAGGCTCGGATTTGACGGCATGGGCTTGGGATCTTTCGGTTTTTCTTCGAATCCGACGATCCGCTGATTACGGTCGATCTCGAGAACGCCAAGGTGGCTTGCCTCGCAGCGCGGGAATTCGATCGTCGAGACGGTGACGTCAGCACCGGATCCCACATGGAATTCCAACAGCTCGCTGTAGTCCATCTTATAGATGTGATCGCCGCAGAGAATTATCACGTAGGCGGGACTCTCGCGTTCGATGGTGTAAATGTTCTGATAAACAGCGTCCGCCGTTCCCTGGTACCACTTTTCGGAAGCGCGAAATTGCGGAGGGATCGTGAAAATGAATTCGCCGCGATCGTAGGAAAAAATGTTCCACCCCAACCGGATGTGCCGGTCGAGAGAATCCGATTTGTATTGCGTGAGGACGCAAATTCTCTTGAGCTGCGAGTTTATGCAGTTCGAAAGAGCGAAATCGATGATCCGGTAGATCCCTCCAAAAGGGACCGCCGGTTTTGCGCGGTGTTTAGTCAAAGGATAGAGCCGTTCGCCCTGTCCTCCAGCCAAAATTACGGCAAGGCTGTCCTGAATGATCGCGCTCGTTCGGGGCGCAACTCGTTTCAATGCGTCTTCCTCAATTTCGTATCATATTAGCCCGCACACATGCACACATGTTCACGACGATCACATCGCGCTGAATATGCAATTTCAGCCCTTTGTCATTTTCTGTCGGTATAAGTCTTACATATGTTGATTTAAAACCAGTTATGGATGGGAGGTCGGTGGACGCAGCCGGGAAAAGATTCCAATGGAATCAGGGTACCGACGGCAATTTTTACCGCACTCCGTCCTAACCGCTTGTGGAAATGTATAAATGACGGTGCTGGGGATCGGCGCTGTCCCCCTCGATTCCACTCAAATGAGGCCGTCGAATGAAATGTCTTTGACTTTGGCACAGCACTTGCTCAGGATGGTGGTGCTTTTTGGAGGATCGGGCGCCGTAATTTTGGCGCTGGCGCTTCTCGTGCTGTACCTGTTCTGGGTCTCGTTCGTCAAACACTGGTCAGTTGACAGCGTGACTTGGACGCATATACTCCCATTCCCCGGTTGCGAAACCACGAGGGTTTTGGAGGAACGAGAGAGGAAACAATGGACGATAAAAAAACGCAGAAATTTCGCCAACGGCTGTTGGAGGAATACCAGAAGCTGATCCGTTCAATCAATCGGAATCGATTGGCAGAGGAAGAGATCAAGCTCGAAAATACCGAGGACGAAGGGGATCTCGCCACCATCAGCCATAACAAAGAACTCTTGTATAACCTTCATGAGAGCGATTTCCAACGCTTGAAGTCGATTCAGGAAGCCTTGAAGCGCATGGACCGCGGTGAGTATGGCGAGTGCGTCCGATGCGGCGAGGACATCAATGAGAAACGCCTGATGGCCGTGCCGTGGGCGACCCTCTGCATCCAATGCCAGGAAGAAGCGGAGCGTGAGGGCACCAGCCAGCGTCCGGTGATGGCCGGCATGTTGAAGACGGACGAGGAAGACGAGCCGGAAGCTTAGTGAAGAAAACCACAAAGAGCAAAAGAGGCACAAGGTTGACTGGAACACTTTGTGCCTCTTTTGCTTTTTCCGGTTTTTCTCTTATCCGCTGTGGCGAATCGTCATGATGTCGCCGTCCTTGACCATATATTCCTTCCCCTCCAGACGAAGCAGACCTTTCTCTTTCAGCGCCGGCATCGAGCCGTATTTTACGAAATCATCATAGTGGCAGACTTCGGCGCGGATGAAATGATCGGCAAGGTCTGTGTGAATCACGCCCGCGGCGTTCTGTGCGTTTGTGCCACGCGTAATTGTCCAGGCCCGGCATTCTTCTTCGCCCACCGTGAAAAATGAGATTAATCCAAGCAATTGATAGGTTGTTCGAATCAACCGCTCCGACCCGGATTCGGTTAATCCGTAATCCGCCAGAAATGTTTTGAGTTCCTCGGTCGGCAGTTCAGCCATCTCAGCTTCAAGTTTTCCACAGATGATCGTTTGCTCGGTGTTCGGACGCAGCGTTCCATGCGCGTCCGGATGCCGCAACCGGTCGAGTTGATCTTCGCCGATGTTGTCGACATAGATCATTGGTTTCTCGGAAAGGAATGCGAACCCTCTCACGAGTTTTCTGTCATCCTCGCTGATTTCCATTTCACGTAAAGGCTTCTCGGATTCGAGCCATGCTTTGGCGCGCTGCAGGTAAGCAAGTTCTTTTTCCAACGCTGCATTTTTGATTTTTTTGAGATCCTTTTCGAGCCGTTCCATGCGTTTCTCGATCGAGCCGATATCGGCGAGCATCAGCTCGTAGTCGAGATTCCGTTTGTCGCGTTCCGGGTCCAGGGCGCCTTCCGAATGCGGAACCGATTCGTCCTGAAACGCCCGCACAACATGCACGAGCGCGTCGACTGTCCGCACCGGCGCAAGCGCCATGTCCTGACCCTTGCCGCGCACGAGTCCTTGGACATCGACGAACTCAACGGTCGCGTAGGTTGTCTTCTCCGGGTCGAATTTCGAGGATAGAAAGTCCACGCGCGGGTCAGGGACTTTGACGATGCCGACGTTCGGCTCAAGCTTGCGTCCTGCACCGGGGCCGGCAGCGGCCTTGCCCTGCGTTAGAACATTAAATATGGTTGTTTTTCCTACTGAAGGTAGTCCGATGATTCCAGCTTTCATGTCGTTCTCCCTGTAAGCATAACTGAACACGCCAAAAACCCGAGGCGACGAATATTTTCTTTCTTGACATGGTTCCGGCGCATTAGTAGTCTGAAGTGGCCAAAAGTGGCCAAATTTGTATTTTGTTGGCTTTCTAGGGACAAACATCGATGTTGCGTGGGAATTCACCAGCTACGATTGACGAGAAGGGGCGGCTCAAGATTCCGTCCGCCTTCCGCACGCACATTGAAGAGTCCTGGGGCAGCGACTTCTACGTCACGTCTCTCTCGGGTGATTCCGTGCTGATTTATCCCTTACCTATCTGGCAAGAAATAGAAGAAAGACTCGCCAAGCTCCCTTCACTAAACCCCACGAAGACAAAGTTCCTGGACCGGACTAATTTTTACGGCCAGGTATCCGCAGCTGATAAATCCGGCCGGATTCTGATTCCGCCGCTACTGCGTGAATCAGCCCAGATGACGGGAGAGGTCGCTGTCCTCGGTTATTTAGATCGTTTGGAAGTTTGGAATCATAAGCGGTTCTTTGACCGCATCATGGCGGAGTCCTTTACCGCCGAAGATCAGGAAACGTTGAGCAAGTTGGGAATTTGATGAGCGGAGCGAATGCCAGCGCGAAAGCGCAGGGCGAACATGAAAATGTTTGGACACATCCCCGTCTTGTTGGACGAGGTCATTCAATTTCTGGAGCCGAAGCCTGGCGGCCGATTCATCGATGCGACCCTGGGAGCGGGAGGGCACACGCGCGCCATACTCGAGCGGACTGGGCCGGACGGCGCGATCCTTGGGATGGATCAGGACGAGTCGGCATTGCAATCCGCAAGAGAGAGTCTGCAGTCATTTGGGTCGCGGGTGGTTTTGATGCACGCGAATTTCAGGGAGATTGCGGCGATCGCCGAAGAGCGCGCCTTTATGGAGTGCGACGGTGTGCTGGCGGATCTCGGTATCTCCTCAATGATGGTCGACGATCCAGCGAGGGGGTTCTCGTTCATGCGTGAAGGACCTCTCGATATGCGGATGGATCGCACTCAGGAGCTTACTGCGGCGGAAGTTGTCAATACGGCTTCCGAGAAGGAAATCGCCGACATTATTTATACCTGCGGTGAAGAGCGCCGTTCCCGGCCGATCGCCAGATCGATTGTGCGGTCCCGGCCTTTACAGCGCACGACGGATCTGGTGCGCGCGGTTGAGAGGGTTACTGGTGGTCCCCGGTATGGACATATTCACCCGGCAACGAGAACGTTCCAGGCCCTGCGGATTCATGTCAACGACGAACTGAAGAGCCTTGAGACCTTTTTGGATGCTTCCATGGCGGTAGTTCGTTCCGGCGGGCGGGTCGTGGTGATTGCGTTTCATTCGCTCGAAGACAGGATCGTGAAGCAGAGGTTTCGTGCCTCGGCCGTCCCTGGCCGGGTTCTCACGAAGAAAGTTGTGACCGGCAGTGCGGACGAAGTGCAGCGGAACCCGAGGGCGCGAAGTGCAAAGCTGCGCGCCTGGGAGCGAAGCTGATGAGCGGAGCGAATGCAAGCGCGATAGCGCGCAGCGAGTAAGCGATGAGCGGAGCGAATGCAAGCGCGATAGCGCGCAGCGAGTAAGAACATGGCGATCGAAGTCCACATTGAAAAGCGCATTATCAATAACCATGTGATTCGCGAAGCCGATGTGAAGAGCCACCGGGATTACATCTTCATCACCGTTCTTGCTGCGGTGTTTCTGTTCGGGCTGTTTGTCTATGGTTGGCAGCATTACCAGTGGATTCAGTACGGCTATCGGATTGAAGAGGCTCAGAAAAAGAAAGAGCAGTTGTCGGAAATTGGAAACCAGCTTCGTTTGGAGCGCGCATCGCTCAGCAACCCGCAGCGGATCGATTCGATTGCGCGCGGTCAGCTGGGAATGGTCGTGCCCGTGCCCGGACAGCTGGTTACGTTCAATGCGGATGCTCCTTTGACGATTCCAACGCCGCAGCCGCCGCAGGAAGTGCAGCCGCAACCCGCAGCGCTTGCCGCAAAGAGATAAAAAGGGTTTCGAGGTACAAATTGCGAATTTCGGATTGGAGGCTTTTCACCGTGACGGGTGGGAGAGGCGCCGAACAGAAAATTTAATTCGAAATTCGCAATTCGTGCCCCGAATTGAAACCATGAAGAAGCAGACGGACAAAAAATCGGCGAAGCCTGGCGCATCAAGGCGCCTCCATATCCTGATTGCCGCGATGAGTCTGTGGGCGGCCGTCATTGGCGCGCGTCTTTATTTTCTACATGTCGTGCATTCCGCCGATTACCGGCAGAGGGCTGAGCGCCAGCAGCAGCGGACACTTGACGTCAGTCCGAGACGCGGAGTCATATACGATCGCAACGGAAACGAACTCGCCGTCAGCATTAAAGTCGATTCGATTTTCGCTATTCCCGATGAGATTCAAAATGTGGAGTCGACGGCGAAGTCTCTCTCATCGATCATCGGTGTTCCCAGGCAGGAGCTGCTGGACAAGTTCGATACAGAGCGCTCTTTCGTCTGGGTCAAGCGAAAGCTGAACGGGGCGGAAGCTGCCGCGGTCCGTCGAGCCAGAATTCCCGGAATCTATTTTCAAAAGGAAGACAGGCGATTTTATCCCAAGCGTGAACTCGCTGCCCACGTTCTGGGCTACGTGGATATTGACGAGAAGGGGCTGGGCGGTCTGGAATACCGCTATAACAGCCAGGTTCGGGGAGATGCGGGACGCGTATTAGTGATGACGGATGCCCGCGGCCGCAGCTTTAACAGCATCGAGCAACCCGTGGCTCCGGGCGCCAATCTCATCACGACGATCGACGAGAATATTCAGTACATTATTGAAAAGGAACTGGTTGCGGCTGCCGAGAAAACGGGCGCAAAGGGCGTTTCCATTATCATAATGGACCCGAAAAGCGGTGAAATTCTCGGAATGGGGAACTATCCGACTTTCAATCCCAACGAATACGCCAAATACAGTTCCGCTTCCTGGATAAATCAAGCCGTCAGTCACACGTACGAGCCC
>DASXLG010000360.1 GCA_036496425.1 Terriglobia bacterium
GCGAGTTTTTGCATTGATTCAATGGATGGTCTCGACTTTTTTCTTAAGGTAGTCCATCAGGATGTACTGGCCGAGATTCAGCGTGGTGGTGAAGTAGGCTTTGCCGCGGCAGATCTCGGTGACGCGCTTCACGAAATCCACCAGGTAATGATCGCTGGCCAGCATGAAGGTATTGATGAGGATTCCGGACTTGCGGCAGATCGCAACCTCTTTGAAGGTCTCCTCGAGAATCATCGGATCGAGCCCGAACGCATTTTTGTAGATCCGCCCATTGGGCAGCGTGATCGCGGAGGGTTTGCCGTCCGTGATCATGACGATCTGGCGCATATCTTTTTTCTCCGCCATCAGGAGCCGGCGGGCCAGACGGAGCCCCTCGCAGGTGTTCGTGTGATACGGCCCCACCACCACGCGGGCCAGCTGCTTGAGCGGAACCTCTTCCGCCGAATCATGAAACAAGACGAGGCGCAAAGAATCGCCCGGATACTGAGTCCGGATGAGATGTGAGAGAGCGAGAGCGACGCGCTTGGCAGGGGTAAAGCGATCCTCTCCGTAGAGGATCATGCTGTGGCTGGTATCCAGCAACAGTACGGTCGAGCAGGAGCTTTCATATTCCGCCTGGCGCACCATCAGATCCTCGTATTCAAGATTCAGCGGGGCGCCAAGGCCCTCGCGGGCGACGGCATGCAAAAGCGTCGAACTGATGTCGAGGTTCAGCGTGTCCCCGAATTCATATTGCTTGGTTGCCTGGTAGGCTTCGACGCCGGTCGCAAAATGCACAGTCTCATGACGCCCGAAACTGCTGCGGCCGAGCGAGCCGAGGAGATGACGCAGCAGCCGGAATCCGAGAAAGTCGACGGACTTGTCGGTCAGCTCAAAGCGAGCCTCGCCGGCGGGCAGCTCCTCCGTGCCTTGACCCTCCTGGTCGAATGACGATGGCTTTGGCTGCTGCTGCGCCTGAATCCAGCCTTCCTCGACCAGCCGCCGAAGGAGTTGCTCGATCAGCTCATCGAGTTCTTTCGCTTCGCCTTCGCTCCGGTCGGTCATCCACTGTTCGAGCAGGCTTTCCGGAATCCGTCCCATTTCGACCAGCTTCTCAATGATTGCCTGGCGCAGGGCATCGAGGTCGTGCGGGTTACTGACGTCGCGGAAGCCGTACTGAAACCCGCTCTGAAGGAAAAACTGCGACAACTCGTCGAGCAATTCCTCGAGACTCAGGCCGTCCAGCGGTGACGGAATCCACTTGGTGTATTTCGTCGTCGGCATGTCAGTTGAGCGGTTTCTTGTAGCGATTTCGTTCCATCGTGTAATCGCGGTAGAGCTCCTGCGCCGCCGCCTTTCGCTCGCTGGCCGAGAAGCCGCGTTCCTCGGAACGGCTGAGCTTGTCGATCGAGTGCAGACCTTCAAGGACCATTTCTGCGGCTGCTGCGCGGATTGCCGGAGGGCTGTCGGAGGTGGCGCCAAGCACATCGACCTTATCGAAAAGACCCTGGACATGCTCCAGAAGTTCCATCGCGGACTGCGCGCTCTCAACATCCGACAATTTCAGATTGCCGCCCATCTCGAACCAGTCGAGGACCTGCTTGAAATCCGTGGAAGGATAATACTGGCGAAAGATCATCTGAACAGCCTGGCGGATGAGGTCGCGGGCAACCGTATCCGCGCCCTTGAGTTCGCCTTCGTATTCCAGCTCGAGTTTCCCGGTAATCGCGGGCAAGGCCGAATAGATATCCGCCACCCGGGGAACGATATGGTCTTCTCCGGTCATGATGGAGCGGCGCTCGGCATTACTGACAACGTTTTCGAGACAGGAAATGGGGAGCCGCTGGCTGACACCGGAACGCTTGTCGATCCGCTGATCGGCGCGCGCCTTGAATGCGATCGCTTCCACGATCTGTTTTATGAATTCCGGCAGAAGGACTTTCCGGCTGGAATTTCGCCCGATCCAGGCTTCCTGTTCCGTGATCGCCATACCGTGTTCGAGAGTCGCCGGATAGTGCGTCTTGATTTCGGACCCGATGCGATCTTTCAGCGGGGTGACGATCTTTCCGCGCGCGGTGTAGTCTTCGGGATTTGCCGAGAAGACCAGCACCACGTCGAGGGGGAGACGGACCGGATATCCCTTAATCTGAACGTCGCCTTCCTGCATGATGTTGAACAGTCCGACCTGAATTTTGCCGGCGAGGTCCGGGAGTTCATTAATCGCGAAGATCCCGCGATTGGCGCGCGGCAGCAGGCCGTAGTGCACGCTCAGTTCACTGCCGATCGCGTGACCGCCTTTTGCCGCCTTGATGGGATCGATATCACCGATGATGTCGGCGATGGTCACGTCGGGAGTCGCGAGCTTCTCGACGTAGCGTTCATCCCGGCTTCGATACGCAATCGGTGTTTCGTCACCGCGCTCCTGGATGAGATCCCGGCAGCGGCGGCAGATCGGATTAAACGGATTGTCGTTGATCTCGCAGCCGTCGATCACCGGGATGTTCTCGTCCAGGAAATCCGCCAAACCGCGCAGAATACGGCTTTTGGCCTGGCCTCTCAAACCCAGGAGAATCATGTTGTGGCGCGACAAAATCGCGTTGATGATTTGCGGTACGACGGTGTCCTCGTATCCGACGATTCCCTGGAAGACCGGCTCCTTCGCCTGAAGCTTGCGAATGAGGTTCGACCGCATTTCATCTTTGATCGTTCTTTCGCGGAACGCTTCTCCACCGGCCCGGCTGTTTCGCAGTTCACCTAAAGTACGAGGCAACATGATTTAGAACTCCCTATGACAAATAAGACGCGCTGAAAAATAAAAAATTCGCGAAGAAATGCGCGGCAATTGCGCTTTCGATACCGCTGTTCAGATAGATCAGGCCCAGCAGCACGCCACCAAAGAAAGCGGCGGTAAAACCGTAAACATTGTGAACCATCGCAAAGAGCAGCGACGACAGAACCACCGCCAGGGCTTTCGGCAGAATCGCAACGACGCCGGGCCATAAGCGCGCCAACCTCGAGTACAGTTGCCGAAAGCAGAACAGAAAGCATGACAGAATGAAGAGTCGAAACAAAATCTCCTCAATCACACCGCTGTCGAGCGAAACGACAAACGAATCGTAAAGGCTGTGCATGTCACGAATGCGCGGCTCCACAAGCGGGCTATACCGGTAGGTAAAGAAGAAGAAGTAATTAATTACTCCAAGAACCAGGCCCGGCAGGACTCCGTAATTGATAATGTCGCGGATGGTGAGTGTCCAGTCTTCAAAACCGACGAACAGCGATCCTTTAAGCTGACTCTCGCGGGCAACCGGCAAACCGAGCCCGACCAGCAGAAAGGCCTCAACGAAGCGTGATATCATGACCCAGATTGTTGAATCAGCGGAGTTGCGTGCATTCAAGACAGAGAGACCCGCGGCCACGGCGGTGAGCAGCGCCAAGACCACGGTGATGCCCATGATCTTCTGGAGTCGCATGCCAACCATCATACACCATGCGCTATCTCATCCTCAGTGACATCCATTCCAACGTCGAAGCGCTTGGAGCCTGCATCCGGCGGGCAAAAGAAGCGGGCTACGATTCCGTACTATGCTGCGGAGACATCGTCGGTTACGGACCGAATCCGGTGGAAGCGATCGACGGTATCCGGGCGCTCCAGGCGGTCACCATCCGGGGAAATCATGACCGGGTCGCCGCCGGACTCGACGAAGCGGCGCAATTCAATCCGCATGCCAGGCGGGCGGTTTACTGGACGAGGGATGCATTGCCGGCGTCATATCGCGAATATCTGACAAATCTCCCGGTGGGGCCATTGGCAGTCCGCGATGAAGCCCAGCTCGTTCACGGAGCGATTACGCACGAAGACGACTACGTCTTTACCGAAGCCGACGCCGAAGAGAACTTCCGGCTGGCTCAAAAGCAAATTACCTTCTTCGGCCACAGCCATTTCCCGCTGGTCTTTGTTTCCGACGGCGCCAGCCGTTGCAGCCGGGCGGCGAGTTACGAATTCGACGAATTTATCGCCGTCAAGTGCGAGGCCGGCAAGAAGCTGCTGGTGAATCCCGGTTCCGTGGGCCAGCCGCGAGACGGCGATGTGCGCGCGAGCTTTGCGATATGGGACGCCGATCGGGGCCGGATCGAGTTTTACCGGGTGGAGTATGAGGTCGCAGTGACTCAGGAAAAGATGAGGGCGGTTCACCTGCCGGCATATCTCATCGACCGGCTGGCGGTCGGCCGTTAATATCCAACCTTTGTGATTTCCGTATCCGGTACGTGGTAGTTCCAGGTACGCGGCAGGTTTTCCTGCCGGATTTCGAAGCGGAACTCGGTGCCCGGCAGAAGGGGCTTTTGATTGCGGTCGAGCACTTTCTGTGTGTATTCGTGAATCGGCTTTCCGTCGTAATCGTTGAACGTCATCTTCACTTCTGCCATCCGCATCGGCTTGTCGGATGCGTTCTTCAAATGCGCTGAAATGACGTAGATTTTCTGGCGGGCGAAGTTCTCGCTCGTGGCAATGCTGAGATGCGTGAGTTGAGTGCTGCTGTGGACCGCCGCGGAATCCGAAACTTCAACGACCGGAGCGGCGGCAACCGGATCGCGCGCGGGGACGACAAAGACCCAGGCTGCGATCAAGCCCACGACCAGAACGAGAGAAGCGGCGATGATAATCGTCGAGCGATGTTCTCCCATACGCGAGTAGCTTAATGGGAGTAGCGCTGAAGCCGCAACTGTCCTTTACGCGCCGCTGATCACCATATTGCCGATCTTCAATGTCGGCGCCGCGATCGATCCGATGAACGTCACATCGTCGCCGATCATTTCGATGTTTTTCAGCATTTCCCGCAGATTGCCGGCGATCGTTACCTCTTGCACGGGGTGGGTTAATTTTCCGTTTTCGATCCATAGGCCCACCGCGCCGCGCGAATAGTCGCCGCTGACAGTGTTGACGCCGAAGCCGATCAACTCGACAACGTAGAGACCTTTTGTGACCGAGGATAGAATCTCGTCGGGTTTGTGGCTTCCGGCCTTCAGATAGAAATTCGTCGGACCGATTGTGACAGCACCCGATGCCGCGCGGGTTCCGCTGCCTGTAGGCTTCGACCCGAGCTTGCGCGCGGTGTAGGCGGAATGCAGATAATTCTTCAGGACACCATTCTCGATGATGGCGGTCGTCTGGGTGGGCACTCCTTCATCGTCGAAGGGACTCGACCCGAGACCGGCAGGCATGAGTGCGTCGTCGACGACGGTAACGTTGGGGGAGGCGACCGGTTGTCCGATCTGATCGACCAGGAATGAACTTCGCCGGTAAATGGCACTGCCCGACACGGCTTCGAAGATGTGATTCAGCAGGGACCGTGCGCTCAATGGATCAAAGATGACCGGTACCCGGCAGGTTGGAATTTTGCGCGCGCCAAGCCGGCGCAGGGCGCGTTCGGCGGCGCGTTTCCCGATCTCTTCAGGTGTCGCCAGCTGGTTGCGGTGTCTTGCCGCGGACATCCAATGGTCGCGCTGCATGCCGGCTTTCGATTGGGCGATCGGAACGCAGTACAGGCCCGCACCTGTGCCTTCGTAAGAGCCATTGAAGCCCTGGGTATTGGCGAGAGCGATTCGTGACCGGGCGTATTCGAAGGAGGCGCCTTCAGAGTTCGTAATGGCCTTGTCTGCCGATAAGGCAGCGGCCTCCGTACGCAAAGCCAGGCTGATCCGTTCGTCCGGAGTCATCGTCTCCCAGGACGTATCCAACAGATCCAGATCCGGGAAGCCGGAGCGCTGTATTGCTTCTTCGGGTAAGCCGCCGCTCTTGTCCTCGGAGGTGAGCCGCGCCATTTCCACCGTCTCGTCAACCAGGAGGTCGAGAACAGCCGGCGACAGATCGGACGTATGAGATGTCGCCGTCCGTTTGCCTATGAATACGCGGAGCATGAGGCTGCGGGAGATCGCTTCCTTAAGAGTCTCGACCTCTCCCATGCGTACGGTTACGGAAAATGTGTCATCCTCGCGGATCATGGCGTCAGCTGCAGACGCGCCGTTCGTCTTCGCGCGATCGATCGCGCGCTGGGCAATATTCTGAAGATTGGACATTTTAGTATTCCGTTATTTTTCGGTTCCCCCCACGGTAATTTCGCGGATTTTGATCGTGGGCAAGCCGACACTGACGGGAATCGTCTGGCCATCCTTGCCGCAGATTCCGACTCCCTGATCGAGCTTCAAATCATTGCCGACCGCCGTCACCTGCCGCAGCACGGTAGGACCATCACCGATCAGTGTGGCGCCTTTCACCGGCGCTGTGAGGTGGCCATCTTCGATCAAATACGCCTCACTCGCGGAGAACACAAATTTGCCGCTGGTGATATCGACCTGTCCGCCGCCGAAATGCACGGCATACAAACCTTTTTTCACGGATTTGACAATGTCTTCCGGCGCCGACTCTCCGGACATCATGAATGTATTCGTCATGCGCGGCATGGGAATATGGTCATATCCCTGGCGGCGGCCATTGCCCGTCAACGCCGACTTCATGAGTTTCGAACTGAGGCGGTCCTGAAGATAACCCTGCAAAACACCCTTTTCGATAAGCACGGTTTCGTGGGTCGGATTCCCTTCGTCGTCCATGTTCAGTGAGCCCCGCCGGAAGGGAATCGTACCGTCATCGACGACGGTACAAAGTTCGGAGCCAACCTTCTGTCCGACCAGACCGGCAAACGCGGATGTTTTCTTTCGATTGAAATCGGCCTCGAGGCCATGGCCGATCGCTTCGTGCAACAGGATGCCGGGCCAGCCAGGACCAAGGACGACCTCCATCGTGCCGGCCGGCGCATCAACCGCGTGCAATTGCAGGATGGCCTGGCGGGCGCTTTCGCGCGCCAGAGCCGGCGGACTCAACTCCCCGGCGAAAATCTCAAGCGCTCGGCGCCCGCCGCCCCCTTGATATCCGGATTGCCGTTTGCCGTTCTCCTCCGCGATGCACATGACATTGAGACGAACGAGCGGCTGCAGATCCCAGGTCGCTTTGCCTTCGGAAGTGACGATCAAAACGTGTTTGGTCTCGTCGATGTAGCTGGCCTGCACCTGCTTGATCCGCGAATCGTAGGTTCGGGCGGCGTGATCGGCTTGCTCCAGGAGGGCGATCTTCTGCCTGATCTCGAGCTCTGCGGGAAAGATCGGAATGTTGTAAAAGTTCCGCTCCTGATTCAGCGGCGTTGGAACCTGAATAGCGCCGCCGGCGCTCGAGGTATTCGCAATAAAGGCCGCGGTCCGAGCGGCTTTGATAATGTGCTCGCGGTTCAGGTTATCGGAGTACGCATAACCGGTCTTTTCGCCGGAAATGACCCGGACGCCGACGCCCAGGTTCACACCTTTAGTCGCGCTTTTGATGATCTGTTCTTCAAGAACGATACTGTGATTGATTCTATACTCGAAATACAGGTCCGCATAATCGCCGCCGCGGGAGAGAGCCTCGCTGAGGTAAGTTCCCAGGTCTGAGGTCGAGACATTATGTTGTTCAAAGAAGATCGATTTATTCAGCTCCATTCATCAGATTCCCATCTTCGGCAACCGGGCCCACAACGACCAGGGTGTAGTTTTCGCTGTCGAGATATTTCCTGGCAACGCGGGATATCTCCTCGACGGTAACGGATCGAATGTATTCGGGGTATTTCTCGACGTAATCGAAACCAAGACCGTAGACCTCCGCATGGATAAGGAAGCGGGCAATCTGCGGACTCGATTCGAAAGCGAAAACAAAGCTGCCAGTTAAATAATCCTGGGCATCCTGCAGTTCCTGTGCCGTAACCGGTTCTTCGATGATCCGGCGGACCTCGTTGATCAGTCCTTCCGTCGCGAGCTTCATATTTTCCGGCGACGTTCCGATAAAAGCGATGAACCGGCCGGGATCCATCCCCGCCGTCATCGTTATGCTTGCGAATGTAGTGTAGGCGAGACCGAGTTCGTCCCGCAGGCGTTGCGGAATACGCGCGGTAAATCCCGCGCCTCCTCCGAGAATCGTATCGAGCACCTGGAGCGCGTAGTAATCCGGACTGGTCCGGCTGATGCCGAGGTGGCCCAGGTAGATGTTGAGCTGCTGCGCCGGCATCGTGATGAATTTCGTGCGTTTCGCCGTTTGCTTCAATGGACTCTCATACTGGGGAAAGACAACAGGCTTGGATACCCAGCCACCGAAGAATTTTTGGACTTCAGGCAGCAGGTCCGCTACTCGAAAATCACCCACCATCGATAAGAGCACGTTGTTGGGCACAAAGAAGCGGCTGTGAAAATCCAGCAGGTCGGGGCGCGTGATCCGCGCGACAGTCTCTGGATATCCGTGGGAAGGCCGATGCAGCGGGTGGTCCTGGTAGACGAGCTCGTTGAAGGCCCATCCGGCGACAACCTGAGGGCGGTCCTGGGCGCTTTGAATTTCCGCCAACGTGCGCTCTTTTTCTTTGTCGACAAATTCCTGCGGAAACATAGGTCTGATTAAAAGATCCGCAAGCAGCTCGAGACCGAGATCCACATCCTTATTCAGCACACTGGCGGTGGCGATGATTCTCTCGAAGGATCCATCGGTCTCGATTGCGCCGCCGACCGACTCGATTGCGTCCGCAATCTCGAGCGAGGTCCGCGTGGCGGTCCCTTCGTCCAGGAGGCGGCTGACCATGATCGCGAGCCCGGCCTTGGCCTCGGGATCATAGCGCGCGCCGGTAAAGACACTTGCCGTCAGGGAGACGGTCGGAATGGATGGGTTCTCGACCAGCAAAACCTTGAGTCCGTTTGGGAGCAGATGCGTGTGAACGTCGAATGCGCGGCGAACCCCAAGATCAGTCGGCTTCAAGCTCCTCCTCTTCTGCCGATGCAGATCCGTCACTCAGCAGTTGGCCGACTGTACGGTTGTTCTCGTTCAGATACCGCGCACACACGTGACTGATGTCTGCAGCCGTGACCTCATTGATGCGCTGAAGATAGGAATCGATGTAATCCAGCCCGTATAACGTTTCGATCTGGCCCAGCAGGATCGCCTGGTCAAGCGTGCGCTCGCGCGACAGGATGAAATGCGCTTCGATCTGGTGTTTTGCACGATCCAGTTCGTGCGCCGTGACTCCGGTTTTCGCAATGGTCGCGAGCTCATCGTTGATACTCGATTCGATTTCATCAATGGAATGATCACCGCGGGCTTCAGACCGGATGTGGAACAGCGATGGATCCTTCGATTCTCCAAACTCCGCTGAAATAAAGGTGACCGTCTGTTCCCGTTCGACCATCCTTTGATACAGACGCGAGGCTTTGCCTTCCGCCAGAACAACGGCGAGAACCTGCAAAGCATAGGTATCCTGGTGAGCAATCTCCGGCGCGTGATATGCAATCGCCAGTCGGGGAACTTTCGAACGCCAGCGGACGACAAGCCGTCTTTCTCCGCGTTGGGGAGGTTCACTGAGAACCATCCGGTTGGGTTCGGGGCCGGACGGAATAGAACCAAACAAGCGGTCAATTTTCTTCAGGACCTCCGCCGTATCGAAATCACCCACGACGACGAGTGTGGCGTTGTTCGGATGGTAATAGCGGTGATAATAAGCCTGCTGCGTCTCGACCGTCGCTCGCTCGACGTCCTGAAGCCATCCCACAATTGGATTCCGGTATGGATGTATTTTGAATGCGGCCGCCTCGAGTTCCTGCAGGAGAAGACCCCAGGGCGAATCCAATCCGGTCTTCAACTCTTCGATAACGACCTTCTTTTCGGCCTCGAATTCCTCGGGCTCGAATGCACAGCTCACCATCCGGTCCGCTTCGATATCCAGGGCGACTTCCCACCGGTCCGCCGCGAAGCTGAAGTAATACGCGGTGAAATCGTGCGAGGTAAACGCGTTGTTACCTCCGCCGTTCTTGAGGGTGAGAAGATCGATCTCACCTTTTTTAAAGCGCTCGGTACCCTTGAAGAGCATGTGTTCCAGGAAATGGGATTTTCCAGTATGGCCCATTTCTTCATTTCTGGAGCCGACCCGGTACCAAATCATGCTGGTGACGATCGGCGAGGTGTGGACTTCCTTGGTCAAAACGACCAGACCGTTGGATAACACGGTCCGCCGAACATCTTCCGTGGCAAAAGCTGATGGGATCACCAACGAAGACATGTCCTTTTTCTGCTGAAAACTAGTTAGACTGTTTTTACTTTCGGGCGTGTTGCGGCTTCGTGGAAGCATCGTAAGGAAAACTCCTTACTGAATTTGAAACTATCATATCGGTAAGAACATTGTCACATATGATTTCATGGCCTGCGGAAGAAGTTGAGCGGCGGTTTGCCCTTCTTGGCCTTCCTAACCGCTTCACTCCACAAGAGAAAGTCACTTTGACTACACCTGGCGTTGCGGAGGCGGAAGGTGTCATTGCGTTTCCGACGCCGCTTGCATCTGCGGGGCTCAACATATTGAATCTGCGGAAGATACTGGGTACAGACCCATCGAAACAACCGGCGTTTTTCGATCATCCCTGGTACCTGGAAGAGTCTTTTGCTCAGGTCGATTGTCCCGCTGGATGGCACATCCTTCATTCGAGCGTGCTGCCGGATTCGATTTCCCAGCCCATCCACTATGCAAGTAGTTTAATGTCGCGCGCGCTTGCCCTACCCTCGGCAATGGAGGTGACGCTAATGTTATTCCTCAATTACGTGGGGAGCGGCGAACAGTTATTGCTCAAGAAGCACACGTGGTGCAGCGACAGGGCCAGCTTGAACAGGTGCGTGACTGTTGGAGCTTTCGGACGAAATGGCCTGTTCATCAGCGGGCATCCGGCGGAGTTTGCCAGCCGTGGACTGGGGATCTGCGCCAAGATCAGGAATGAATCGCTTGCTTAGCCCTGCGCCCGACCTGAATACGGATCAGCGCACGCTCGAGTGCGACCAGGGCGCGGCGATAGTCGATATCGTCGCCGCCCTTCGCAATCCGCTGTTCGGCCCGCTCCTTCGCGCGATTGGCCCGCTCGAGGTCGATCTCATGTGCGCGCTCGGCGGTTTCAGCAAGAATCCGCACTTGGTCGGACTGAACTTCCACGAACCCCCAAGCCACCGATAGAAAGAACCAAGAGTTGGCTTTTCGGTATCCGACCTCTCCGACCTTAAGTTCTGAAAATAACGGCGCGTGACCCGGCAGGACGCCGAGATAACCTTCAGCACCCGGGATTTGCAATTCGTCGACCTGCTCATGAACGACGGATCGCTCGGGAGTGACGATAATAAGATCGATGGTGGCTTCAGCCATGAATGCCCTATTTTACAGCCGCCATCTGCCGGCCTTTTTCCTGCGCTTCTTCGATCGTGCCGACCATATAGAAGGCTTGCTCGGGCAGATCATCGTGTTTGCCTTCGACAATTTCCTTGAATCCTTTGATTGTATCGGCAATCTTGACGTACTTGCCGTCGAGACCGGTAAACTGCTGGGCGACAAAGAACGGCTGCGACAGGAATCGTTGAATCTTGCGGGCTCGCGCAACAGTCAGTTTATCGTCTTCCGACAATTCGTCGATGCCAAGGATTGCGATGATGTCCTGGAGGTCTTTGTACTTCTGCAACACAACCTTCACTGAACGGGCGACGTTGTAGTGTTCCGCGCCGACGATGCGCGCATCGAGAATGCGTGACGACGAAGCCAGTGGATCGACAGCGGGGTAAATGCCGAGTTCCACGATCTGGCGGGACAGGTTTGTCGTGGCGTCCAGGTGAGCGAAGGTTGTTGCCGGAGCGGGATCCGTATAGTCATCGGCCGGAACGTAGATCGCCTGGACGGATGTGATCGAACCCTTGGTAGTCGATGTGATGCGTTCCTGAAGTTCACCCATCTCCGATGCCAGTGTCGGCTGGTATCCGACTGCGGAAGGCATGCGGCCGAGCAGCGCGGACACTTCGGAACCCGCTTGCGTGAAGCGGAAGATGTTATCGACGAAGAGCAGCACATCCTGACCTTCGTCGTCGCGGAAGTATTCGGCGGTCGTCAGTCCGGTCAATGCCACGCGGAGCCGGGCGCCGGGAGGTTCAGTCATCTGGCCATAGATCAGTGCGGTCTTGTTGATAACACCGGACTCTTTCATTTCGAGCCAGAGATCGTTACCCTCGCGGGTGCGCTCGCCCACTCCGGCGAACACCGAGATGCCGCCGTGCTTGGTCGCGATGTTGTTGATGAGTTCCTGAATGATGACGGTCTTACCGACGCCGGCGCCCCCGAACAGGCCGATCTTTCCACCTTTGAGGTACGGCTCGATGAGGTCGATGACTTTAATACCGGTCTCGAACATTTCGAGGTTCGTGTTCTGATCGACGAGCGCAGGAGCGGGCTTGTGGATCGGATCGCGGCGTTTGGCTTCAATCGGGCCCAGCTTGTCGACAGGCTCTCCGATAACATTGATGACTCGGCCGAGCACGCCTTTGCCGACAGGAATCGACACGGGTCCACCCGTGTCGGCCGCAGGCATACCGCGAACCATTCCATCTGTCGGTTGAAGAGCAATCGTTCGAACTCGACCTTCGCCAAGATGCTGCTGAACTTCAACGATGACATCGATCGGCGTGGGCACATCGAAACCTGCGCTGGTGATGTGCAGGGCGTGGTGAATGGGAGGCTGCTGCCCCTCTTCGAATTCGACGTCGACAGCCGGCCCGATGATCTGTGAAACTTTTCCTACATTTGCCATTTTCTATAAAGCTCCCGCTCCACTGACCACTTCGATGATCTCGCGCGTGATCGCCGCCTGGCGAATGCGATTCATATTGAGAGTCAGCATATCAATCATGTCGCCCGCATTCCGCGATGCCGTATCCATTGATGCCATCCGCGCGCCGTGCTCGGCCGCGGCGGATTCGAGCAGCGCCCGATAGATCTGGACCTCGACGTACCGGGGCAGCAGCCGATTAAAAATTTCCTGAGGTGGTTCTTCGAAAATGTAATCGAGCTGCGGTTCGGATTCCTTCAATTCGTTCCGGCTCAAAGGCAGTACTTTTTCGATGACGACGCGCTGCTGAATGACCGATTTGAATTCGTTATAAATGAGGTATACCGCATCGACTTCGTTGCCGGAATATGCCTGAATGATCATTTCCGCAATGTCTCTGGCATTGCCGTAATCGAGCTTCGAGAAGATGTTTACATATTCCGCCCGGATCGGCATGCCGCGCCGCCTGAAGAAGTCGCGGCCTTTCCGGCCCGCAGCCGCAACGGCGATATTCTGCGACGAATGCTCCCGAATAAATGTCGCCGCGGTCCGCAGGATATTCGAGTTGAATGCTCCACAAAGGCCGCGGTCTGCCGTGACGACGACGAAGAGAATGCGCGCTTCCTCCCGTATGGCCAGCAATGGATGTGACGTATTCTCGTCGAGTCGAGCAGTGAGATTTCCGAGAACTCTCTTCAATTGCTCCGCGTAGGGCCGCGCGCTGAACACGCGCTCTTGAGCACGCCGGAGTTTGGCCGCAGACACCGTTTTCATGGCCTTGGTCAACTGTTGCGTATTCTTGACGGAGCGGATGCGCCGCCGGATATCCAAGAGGCTCGGCATGGTTAAGCGGCGCGCCCCCGTTCGGCTTTGAACTTCTCTTTTGCCTCTTTGATGACCTTTTCGAGCTCGGCTTTGATTTCGTCGTCGACCGCCTTGCGGTCGCGAATCTTCTGGAGCAACGGGCCGTGGCTGGTGTCCAGGAATCGGTAGAACGATAGTTCGAACGGCCTAACTTCGGCAGCTTCGAGGTCGTCCAGCAGCCCGTTTGTTCCGGCATAGATCATCGCAACCTGCTTCTCGACCGGCAGGGGCACGTATTGATCCTGCTTCAGGACTTCGGTCAGACGCTGCCCGCGATTCAATTGCGCCAATGTTGCCTTATCGAGATCCGAGCCGAATTGCGCAAACGCCGCAAGTTCGCGAAACTGCGCCATGTTCAATCGCAACGAACCGGCAACCTGACGCATGGCCTTGATTTGAGCATTTCCTCCAACACGCGATACCGAGAGACCCGTATTCACAGCAGGCCGGACACCGGAGTTGAAGAGATCGGATTCCAGATAAATCTGGCCGTCCGTAATGGAGATGACGTTGGTCGGGATGTACGCGGAAACGTCTCCGGCCTGCGTCTCGATGATGGGAAGCGCCGTGAGCGAACCCGCACCTTTTTCATTGTTCAGTTTTGCCGCACGTTCCAGAAGGCGGGAGTGAAGGTAGAACACATCGCCGGGATATGCTTCGCGTCCCGGTGGACGGCGAAGCAGCAGCGAGATTTCACGATAGGCGGCCGCATGTTTCGACAAGTCATCGTAGACGCATAGCGCATGGCGTTTTGAATCACGGAAATATTCGCCAATCGCACATCCGGCGTAAGGCGCCAGGTATTGCATGGGAGCTGGATCGCTCGCCGATGCCGAAACGACGATGGTGTATTCCATCGCGCCGTACTCTTCGAGCGTCTTCACCAGTTGAGCGACCGTGGAACGCTTCTGCCCGATCGCGACGTACACACAGATGACGTCCTGTCCTTT
>DASXLG010000361.1 GCA_036496425.1 Terriglobia bacterium
ACACATCCCGCCACCCAGCCGTCGTGATAGAGCGCTCGGTTGCCGAACATCTCGAAATACTGCGTATTCCGTTTACTAGGAGCATCCTTGCCCGAGAAAGTGTAGGCCATGCTGACGCCCTCGATCGGCTTTTGCGGAACACCGTTCACCTCGCGCGGTTCAGGGATGCCCGCGATTTCGAGAATTGTTGGCGCGATATCGATGGCATGGTGGAATTGGGAACGCAGGCCGCCTTTGTCGCTGATGCGTTTCGGCCAGGACATCACCAGACCGTTTCGCGTTCCGCCGAAGTGTGACGCGACCTGCTTCATCCACTGAAACGGTGACGATCCTGCCCAACACCAACCCACGGGGTAGTGATTCTCGAAATTTGGACCACCGATCTCATCGATGTGCTTGAGCATCTTTGCCGCATCGTCCTCGAGGCCCAACATCGTCCTCATCACATTGAGCGTGCCGGTTAGGGTCCCTTCGGCGCTTGGACCGTTGTCACCAACGACGTAGATAATGAGCGTGTCGTCGCGCAGACCCATCTGCTCAATCGCGTCCACCAGCTTTCCGACCTGTATGTCGATGTGCTCCAGGAAGCCGGCGAAGACCTCCTGCATCCGCGCGTAGAGGCGTTTCTCATCCGCCGAACGGGAGGCCCATGACGGGATAGAATCGGGCCGCGGCGTCAGTTTTGTGCTTTTGGGAATGAGGCCAAGTTTCTTCTGACTCTCAAACGTAATTTCGCGCTGGCGATCCCACCCGTGATCGAACTTTCCCTTGTACTTGTCAGCCCATTGCTTGGGCGGATGGTGCGGAGCGTGCGCGGCGCCTGGTGCGAAGTAGACAAAGAACGGCTTCTCGGGTGCCGTGGCCTTCTGCTGCCCAATCCAGCCAATCGCCCTTTCGGTGATCGCTTCAGAGAAATGCCATTTCGGATTGTCGTGCGGCATTTCGATTGGCGCGGTGTTCTCGAAAAGGGGCGTGTGCCACTGGCTCGACTCTCCGCCTTGGAATCCGTAAAAATAATCAAAGCCCTTACCGCTCGGCCAGCGATCGAAAGTACCACAAGCTCCCAGTTCGTGATCGGGTGTGTTGTGCCACTTGCCGAACGCGGCGGTGCTGTATTCATTGGCTTTAAGTATCTCGGCCACGCATGCCGCTTCTCTAGGCCACGAGCCGTCGTATCCTGGGAAGCCCGTTGCCAGCTCCGTGATACAGCCGGTGTGGACGGAGTGGTGGTTGCGCCCGGAAAGCAAAGCGGCTCGCGTCGGCGAGCAAAGCGCGGTCGTATGAAAACGGTTGTAGCGCAGACCCTCGTCGGCGAGACGTTGCAGCGTGGGCGTGTTTGCGGGGCCGCCGAATGTGCTCGTTTGGCCGAAGCCGACATCGTCCAGAAGCACTAAAAGTACGTTGGGTGCGCCTGCGGGCGCCGCCGGCAACGCAATGATATCGGCTTCGGAGTCGGCGTATGTACTTCCGATGCGGCCATGAAAGCGCGGCTCGGGCAGCGGCAGGATGTCGGACAGAATTGTAGTGTCTCGCGGACCTGCGGGTTTAATGTGCTGGTCGATCTTTTTGCCCTTGTTGTTATTCATGTAAGAGTCCTCGTCACTGTCGTGCCATTGCGATCTGGAACCGTTCCTCGGCACCCAGCATGTGATCCACATCCTTGGCCGCGGCATCGATATCGATCTGGACCCACTTGATCTTGCCGCTGAACTCGTTCCCTCGCGGGCCGTAATCTTCTGAGACGGGCTCGCCGACATCGCAACCGACCTCCATCGTCTCGTCCATCGAGAAGAAAAAGGCGTGCGTGCGCCCGATGCGCCCTTCACCAACTTTCTTGGCATCGACATAGAGCGTCGCGGTACCGCCCTTGCCGAGCCCGCCGCCGTCATACGCGAATTCCATGCGCACCTGGTGGGCGCCGGGCGGCAGCTTCGAGGCCGACGTCACGTCGAACTGCATGAGGCCAATGAAGTTGTAGTGGTATCTCAGCTTCCCTTCATGCACGTAGAGGCTCCAGCCGCCAAAATTGCCGCCATGCGCGGCAATCACGCCGTTCGCGCCAACCTCCGGCACTTCGATATCCGCGGTGACCGCGTGCGATTTGTTTTTGATGTTGATGACCGAATTCTCAGAGATACGCCGCATTCCCGGAAAAAATATCTGAGTATTGCCATGCACGACCAACGGGCGGCCCGCGATGTCCGGGTTCGTCCGCTCCGCCTTGCGATCGTCAAGCGGAAACACGTTGTACTTCGACGCCTCCAGGTCGAAGAAGCGCTTCAGCTCGGCGACCTTCTCGGGCATCTCTTTGGCGAGATCGCGCGCCTGCGACCAATCCTTGGTCGTATCGTAAAGTTCCCACACGTCATCGCTGAGCGGCGGCTGCTTTCCCACGACTACCCACGGCAGGTTCCCGTGACGGGTGACGGCGGTCCAACCCTTGTGGTAGATGCCGCGGTTGCAGACCATCTCGAAGTACTGTGTCTCGTGCCGTTCCGCCGCCTTCGCATCGTCGAACGAGTACGCCATGCTGACGCCGTGCAGCGGCTCCTGCATCACGCCATTTACGAGTGTAGGAGTCGGCAGCTTCGCCGCTTCGAGGATGGTGGGCGCAATGTCGATCACGTGGTGAAACTGTGAGCGGATCTCGCCCTTCGCTTTGAAACCATTCGGCCAGTGGACGATCGTGCCGTTGCGCGTGCCGCCAAAATGCGACGCGACTTGCTTGGTCCACTGATAAGGCGTGTCCATCGCGTGGGCCCAGCCTACGGCGTAGTGGTTGTTCGCCTTCCGCGATCCGAGATCGTCGATGTGCTGGATCATCAGCTCCGGCGTGCTCAGGTCGGGCGCCTCGCCGGCCGTCTTGTCGTTGAACGCCCCGATCAACGAGCCTTCCGCCGAAGCGCCGTTGTCGCCGATGATGTAGTAGATCAGCGTGTCGTCCAGAATCTTTAGATCAGCCGCCGCATCGATCACGCGGCCAACGTGATAATCAGCGAACTCCAGGTAGCCTGCGTAGATTTCCATTTCACGTGCGAGCACCGGACGAAGCCGTTCTTCCGTTTTATCCCACGCGGGAATTTGATCAGGCCGCTTCGTTAACTCACACGCTGGCGGAATAACGCCAAGTTTCTTCTGACGAGCGAAAGTCTCATCTCGTAACTTGTCCCAGCCCTGGTCGAATTTACCCTTGTACTTGGCGATCCAATTTTTAGGAACGTGGTGCGGCGCATGCGTCGCACCCGGCGCGAAGTAGAGAAAGAACGGCTTGTCAGGACCGATCGCCTTCTGCTGCCGCATCCAACCAATCGCTTTGTCAGCCAGATCTTCCATCAGGTGATAGCCCTCTTCGGGAGTCCGCTCCGGCTCGATCGGGGTCGTGCCGTCGTAGAGCGCAGGGTAGTACTGGTTATTTTCTCCACCGATGAATCCGTAGAAGTGTTCGAAACCGGAGCCGGT
>DASXLG010000362.1 GCA_036496425.1 Terriglobia bacterium
CATGAAGGGCTTCTATGAACCGCGTCCTTGTAATTCTCGTACTTTTCCTCGCTCCCCGTCCCCAAAGCGACACTCTCCGGGTGAATACCCGCCTTGTGCAAGTGGACGTTGTGGTCCGCGCCAAAAACGGCCCTGTGGCGGACCTCAGGCGCGAGGACTTTACGATTTGGGACAATGGTAAGGTACAGCGCATCGGTGTGTTTTCGGTTTCGGATGCACGGCCGTCAAAGTCTCAGCAGGTCGCGCCCCTTCCGCCGGGCGTCGTCTCGAATCGCATGGAATCCGGGGGTGAAGCGGCGACAACCGCAACAGTCATACTGTTCGACCTCTTGAATACGCCGATCGACGAGCAACCTTATGCGATAGGTCAACTCCTCGAGTACGTTCGATCGATTCGAAAAGAGGATCATGTCGCGCTGTACATACTCGATAACCAGCTGCGAATCGTTCAGGATTTCACAGGCGATACGGCGAAGCTGAGCCGCGCAGCCGCGAGAATCAAGCCCAGCGATGTGTCGGGGAGCGAGACACGCAGCGCCGCTGAACTGGCGGAACTGCTGACGGACCCGGATGGACTTATCGGACCGGAATTTGCCAATGGCGTTGTGGCGTTTTATGCCACAAACCAGGCGCAGAGAACGGCGGAAGCTATCGAAGCGATAGCAAGGCATTTGGGCGGTTTGCCAGGCCGGAAGAATCTTGTCTGGATGTCCGGCGACTTTCCGTTCGCTCCGGAGTTCGCGGCGGTGAATCAAGCGGGAACGCGCGCCCATACGACTGAAGACCCGCTTTTTTTAACTTCGCAGGTCAGTCGCGCCGTGCGGTCCGTCAGCGATGCCAACATTGGAATCTATCCCGTTGACGTTCGCGCGCTTCCTGCTCCGGATATGCGGACCGTGCGCGCAAAAGCCCCTCTGCCCCCGCTTCCGGACCACGATGCCATGCTTCGCCTTGCCGGCGGCAGCGGAGGCCGGGCTTTCTACTACACCAACGATCTGAAGGGCGCTGTCAGTGAAGCTGTCGCCGATGGCGAAGTGACCTACACCATCGGTTTTTATCCGGCAGAAAATGCCTTCGATGGAAAGTTTCACAGGCTGTCGATCGATGTTGCGCGTAAAAACGTGGACGTTCGATATCGTTCCGGATACGCCGCCGTTGATACTCAGGCGATGACCGAAACGCAACGCCGGGCGTTGTTAGCGGACCTCGTAAGCACTTCTCTGAATGCGTCGCAGATCGAGCTCGCCGCACATGCCGAAGGTCAACGCGCGGTGATTTCGGTGAACGCGGCGGATGTGCGGCTCGAGCAACAGAATAACCGCCGTGTCGGGCTCCTGATTGTCGCGTTGCGGCTTGAATCTCAAAAGAGCAGCACGGATAAAATATCGAATATCCGTATCAACATTTCAGAAGACCAATATCGCGCGGCGCTGCAAAACGGCCTAGTGTTCGATGAGGCCGTGCCTGGTGTCCAGCCCGACGATCGCCTCCGAATTGTCGTGCAGGATGAGGCTACCGGCCTGGCCGGATCGCTCTGGTTACCAATGCCATCGCGATGAGTCTTCGCTTGCTGTTGGCCTGCCTGCAGCCGTTCCAACCCAGGTATTGTTTACATAATATCCATACTATGACGGCCGTTCAGCCCCATTCCGGCCGCGCCACCTGCTTAAAAGTCTTACATTCCTGCAAGGTTGTCGACATTTCATGCCTTTGGGATGACGTCACCTATCATGTCTGGCTGCCCACCAATGATAGTGTTATTCGCGCCACGCCTGACCAGTTCGCCGAAGTCGGCCACCCGGAGCGCATTCGCTACATTCTTTACGCAGCGCGCATCGCCAGAATGTAAGAGTTTTAATGCAGGTGGCGCGGCCGGAATGGGGGGCTGAAAAGGCGTCATAGTGCAGAGGGTTTTTAGCCAACCGCGGCGGCATTCAATATCTCGACTCCCCTTTCAATCTGGTCCGCCGCCGCGCTCGGCTAAAAACCCTCTGCATTAGGTCAACCTGCCGGGGCTGGGTAGCCAGCTTGTTTCTTGGCGAATTATCGGGTAGGCGGGTTTTAACGCCCGCCTCCCACACCACCGTACGTACGGTTCCGTATACGGCGGTTCATAAAGGTCGAAGTCGAGAATGCACTTCTAAGAAAGACAGCAGACCCATGGCGCGAAACGCGCGGGTGGGTACAGCCTGATTCATGTGACTGGCGCCCGCGTTCCACCAAGGCCCCCGGCCATTCCAAGCCGACGTCCGCGCACGTTCCTCAGCGATACCCCGCCGAGTGAGTTCCTTGAATCGAGTCCAGCCGCGTTTCCACTGCCGCCACAAGATCGACCGCAGCCGACGACGCAGCCATTCGTCCAAATGTTCGAAACTCCCCCGAACTTCCGACAATCGGTAATATCCGACCCATCCCCGAATCAATGGGACGAGGTCGCCGATGGTGCGAGTGAGACTTCTTCCTCGCCCGGATCGCGTGGCCTCCCGAAGTTTCGCCTTCAGTCGTTTTAACGACGAGTCCGATACTTTGAGCTTGGCTTCGCGATGCACCGTGAAGCTGTAGCCGAGGAGCTTGCGCTTCCACGGCCTTGCCACGGCACTCTTGGTTCGATTCACCTTCAGCCGAAGCTTCTTTTCCAAGAAAACTTCCAGCGATGTCATCACCCGCTTTCCCGCTGCCTCCGAACGAACGTAGACGTTCGTGTCATCGGCATATCGGACAAAGCAGTGTCCCCGTTTTTCCAGCTCTCGATCCAGTTCATCGAGCAACAAGTTCGAGAGCAGGGGCGACAGTGGACATCCTTGTGGAGTCCCTTCTGTCCGGGGAGACACCAACCCGCCTTCCATCAACCCCGCTTGCAGATACCGCCGGATCAATAGAAGCACCCGTTTGTCTTTCACCCGCCGTGCCACGCGCGCCATAAGCACATCGTGATTGACGCGGTCGAAAAACTTTTCGAGGTCCAAATCGACAACCCATCGGTTCCCGGCTCGAATATGTTGCTGAGCCCGCACCACGGCTTGTTGTCCGCTTCGTCCCGGACGATAACCGAAACTATCTTCCGAAAACGTCGGGTCCCACTGAGGTTGTAATACTTGAAGCAGGGCCTGCTGGATCATTCGATCCATGACCGTGGGAATGCCTAACGTTCGTGTTCCTCCATCCGGCTTGGGTATATCGACTTTTCTCACCGGTTGTGGACGGTACGTCCCGTCGAGCAATTCCTGTCGGATTTGCGGCCAATTCCTCTGGCAAAACGGCATGAGTTCATCGACGGTCATCCCGTCGATCCCCGCTGCTCCACCATTGGTTTTGACGCGTTGGTATGCCGCCAAAACATTGGCGCGGTCCAATACCTTTTCTAGGAGCGATTCCTCCTCGATCCCGACATGCTCTCCGCGTGCCGTGGAAGTTTGACGCGCCTCATCGGTATCTTTTGCGGTTCCGCCGCTATCCTTCCCGTTTGGCTCGGGCTTCTCAGCCTTCTTGTCGGCGTCTCCTGCTTCCCTCGAACGCATCGTGCCGGTCTCTTCCTTATGTGTGGTCCTTCACCACGGCTCGGCCGCGGCTACTTTGACCGTTGCTGACTTCCATCGCTCCATCGAATCGCCTTACGACGATCCTTGCTTTTCAGCAGAGCAACGGATCTCCCAGGGTAAGACGCGTGACTTTCGCTCCATCTATCCGCCGCATATACGCTCGTCCGGTCCGGATGACTTTGGGCTTTCGGTTTGTTGGCCCCTTCGCCCACCCGACGTTCGCCTCATACGGTTCGTGTGCCTCGGACCAGAGCTTTGCCTATGGCTTCCTCCCCACCTCGCATTACTGCGACGCAGTTGCCACGTCGGCTAAGAGTTCCTGTTATCAAGGTCTCCAGAGGACTTTCACCTCCAATTCACTTCCCGTTTCGCTTTCGCTCCACGGTTATCCGCGCCAGTCATTGGCGCTTCGCGCCATGCCTGGCGCACCAACGAAAAGCGGGCGGTCAGAGACCGCCCCTAGCGACAATCAGGCCTGCGGTTCCTGATCGGCGAATGCGAGCTTGACTGCATAGTCGCGAACATCCTCCGGCCACTTCGCAACGAGCTCTGTGAAGCGTCGCCGGTCGTATGCGAAGAGCGATCGCGTCGCTTCTTCGAATCCAGGCAGGTTGCCGCCGACGGCGGACATAAACCGGTATGCGGCCTCCTGCGCGGCGCGCACGCGGTCGCGATCGCCGCTGACTCTGCGGGCTTCGTCGACCAGCTTCCTCAGGGCGACGGACGCTCCGCCCGGCTGCACGTTGAGCCAGTCCCAGTGTCGTGGCAACAGAGTCACTTCTTTAGCAATTACACCGAGCCGCGGCCGGCCGGGCCCCCGCGGTTCGGCTGGCGGCACGCTGATTTGTGATGGTTTGCCGCGCAGGTCGAGATCGATCTGCGCACCCGTCGAGTCATCGAAGACGAGGATCTGGCCCTGTCTTTTTCTTTTAAGAACCTTCACAAGGTCGACATCCTTACCCACTGCTACCTTGTGAACTCCGTCGAACGCCGTGTATGTCATGTCGCAAATATACCCGGGTAAAATTGGTCTGTCAATATCATCCGGGTAAAACCATGCGCACCGAAATCCTGGCGCGCCTGATGAAAGTGAAACCTGATCGCGAGCGGAGAAAGTAGGCGGGCTTGTGCCAGACGAGGTTCCTTCGGCGCCGTGGACTTGCCAACGGCAGCTTCCATGGACCATCATCGGACCATCATCGAGTCACAATCGGATCCTTTCCAGCGATAAGCGAAACCCGCCTTTTTCCTGCAGCCTGCAGCCCGTTCCAACCCAAACGGCGAACCGGTCGCGCCGGATCCGGTGCCGCCACTCGCAACGGCGATTCAGCAGCAGCTTGGATTGAGATTGGAATCAGTAAAGGCCCCGCTCGACGTTGTGGCCGTCGAATCGGCGCAAAAACCGAAGGAGAATTGAAAAATGAATACAAGAGTGCTCGTGGCGCTGCCAACATCTATCCAAGTATCCGCCGGCACCAGATTCATTCCGCTTTGTCCGGCGGGCAGCCTGGCACTCCGGGTTTTTGCAAGCTCATTGACGCGATCCAACGCGCGGATCGAGACGAAACCAGCGGCGGCATATAGAACTCGGTCGCTTTCGGATAACGGCATGGCGACCTATAATCACCACACCTTATATAAAGGAGAGTTCTACTAATCGCAATTGAGAATGAAAGGTTCAAAAACGCCGTATGCGGATGCGCAGAAAGGACTTAGCTGCGAAAAATAAGCATTTCTGACTTACCGCGGGTGGTGAGGCAAAGAAGAAAAAACTCTCTGGCTTACCTCCCGCAGTAAGGCAGAAAAGAAAAAACTCTCTGGCTTACCGCTCGCCGTAAGGCAGAAAAGAAAAAACTCTCTGGCTTACCTCCCGCCGTAAGGCAGAAAAGAAAAAACTCTCTGGCTTACTGCCCGCGGTAAGGCAGAAAAGAAAAAACTCTCTGGCTTACTGCCCGTGGTAAGGCAAAGAAGGAAAAAGTCTCCGGTTTGACCGGCCTACATGGCTCGTCGAGATCATGTCCCGCTCGTTATCGTTTTGCGGCAGGTTAGGCTCGATTTGCCTGGGAATGATAAAGCGTCCATCTTTAGTGACGTCACACCGGCCGTTCGGCGTTTCAATCTGCCAAATTACATTGGGTGGCTCTCGGTCGCCCGCTTCGCGAATTGGGTCGGAGTTGGCCTGTAAGTTGCTGATTCTTCAAGAGCGGAAAACTCGGTATAGCCGAATCCAGAATGTCCTGGTCTCCGGCGTTGCGGTCAGGACCAGAACGTCCGGAGGGCTTTCATCCTCGGCGCGCGACATAAAAAGAAAAACCGGAACTCAGATCGAAAATGGAGTGGCTGACTGACCACCACTTTTCGATTCCGAGTTCCGGCTTCGCGCGTCTTACTTGTCAGGCTTCGGTTTCAGCCGCAACTGTCAATTTGACATGCGCGGTGACGTCTTTAAACAGACGGATCGGTATGGAATAGTCTCCCAGCGCCTTGATGTGGTCATCCATATGGATCTTCCGTTTCTCGACCTGGAAGCCTTTCTTTTCGAGCTCATCGGCCACATCGGAATTCGTAACGGAGCCGTAGAGCGTGTCCTGCTCGCCGACCTTCCGGCGAATGACAATCTCCACTCCGTTCAACAACTGCGCTTGTTTATCCGCGTCTTCCTTCTGCTTCGCCTCTTTGCGCAGGAGCGACTGCTTTTCGAACTCGATGACTTTCCGGTTGCCCGCCGTCGCGGGGTAGGCAAGCTTTTTGGGCAGCAGGTAATTACGCGCATATCCGTCCGCGACCTTCACAACGTCGCCTGCGCGGCCGAGACTGTCGATGGTTTCTCTGAGAATGATCTCCATGGTGTTCCTCTCCTTTAGCGTCGGGCCCACCGGCCGGGCCTGCTTTCGGTGTCTTTGTTTTGATGGGCCTCGGCCGGGCCCCCACGCCTATTCCGTCGCAAAAGGTAAGAGCGCGATATTGCGCGCCTTCTTGATTGCGTCATTGAGCTGGCGCTGATGCTGTGAGCAGACACCGGAGATGCGGCGCGGCATGATTTTCGCGCGCTCCGGAACAAACTGCGACAGAAGCTTGACGTCTTTGTAGTTGATGCTGTCGATCCGTTCGACGCAGAACTTGCAGACTTTTTTCCGGCGGTAATACTGCTTCTGTCCTGCCGGACGTTTTTCTTTTGCTGATCTCATTGCATCGCCTCTTCTGAAGATTGAGCCGGGGCCGCAGAACCCGCGCCGGTACCCCGGCGCGCAGCCCGCTTCTGCCGGTAATTATGAATCTTTTCGAATCTCCGGGTTTCTTCGTCGGTCCGGACGGTGAGGTACTTGATTACGGCATCGATGACGCGGAGCCGGCGCTCGCACTCTTTGACGATCTCGCCGTTGGCGCCGATCACAAACAGGACATAATGGCCTTCGCGATTCTTGTCGATCTCGTAGGCGAGACGGCGTTTGCCCATCTTCTCGATCTTTTCGATTTTTCCGCCACCCGAGGTAACGATGCCTTCGAGCTGTCCATTGACTTTGTCAATCTCCTCTTCCGTGGCATTCGGATTGACGATGAACATGATTTCGTAATTTCGCATTTAGTTTTCCTTTTACCTATGGCCGCGGCGTTACTGGCCGCCCTCTCTCAAATCGACGCCGTTGTATTCGGCCATCGCTTTATCGATCCCTTCACCGATCAGTGTCTCAACCGCCTTCATCGCGACTTCTTCCGTCTGATCGAGCAAAACCCGATCGGCTTTTCCGACCCGCGATAAAACGAAATCGCGGACATCGCCGATCTGGCGATCCGGCAGGATTCCAACCCGGACTCGCAGGAACTCGTCCGACCCCAGGGTCGAAACGATTGATTTTATCCCATTATGGCCGCCCGCCGAACCTTTTTGACGGACACGCAGTTTGCCCAACGGGAGCGCCAGATCATCGTAAACGACGATCGTCTGCCCTGCGGAAGACTCGAACCGGTTCCAGACCGGCGCCAAAGCCGCGCCGCTGTCGTTCATATACGTTTGCGGCATAGCCACGGCTGCGGGCTGCCCGGCCAGCATGATTTTCCCGGAAACCAATGCCGGCCCGCATCTTTCTTTGATGCGTACACCGTGGCCTGCCGCCATCCGTTGCACGACGCGAAAACCCACGTTGTGGTAAGTATCCGCGTAGTCGTCGCCAGGGTTGCCCAGACCAAAGATGATCCACATTCGATGAACCTATTGGAAAGTGCATTAGTCGAAGTTTCTCCATTTCTAAATTTGAAACGCAGAAACCTCGAATGATGCAATTTCCAATGGGGGCCTGCCCCCCTATTCCGCCGTCCCTTCTTCCTCTTTCTTGCCTTTCTTTGCGACTTCGGGCTCTGCAGCGGTCGCAGCGGCCTCGCCTTCCGCCGGAGCGGCGGCGCCAGGTGCAGCCACAACTTCTTCCTTCACCGAAACCACGTGTACCACGACCTGGTCGGCGTCTTCGAGTATTTTGACCTTTGCCGGCGCCGCCACATCGGAAATGCGCAGGGCTCCGTTGAGGCCGAGCTCCGTCACATCGACATCGATCCGTTCCGGAATGTCTCCGGGCAGGCATTCGACTTCGATTTCGCGCATGATCACCTCGAGAATTCCGGCGTCAACCTTGACGCCGCGAGCCTCACCGACGATGTGTATAGGAATGGTGACGCGAATCGCGACGTCCATCGCGATTCGATAGAAGTCCGCGTGCAGGAAGTTCTCCCGGATCGGATCGACCTGCCAGCTCTTCAAAATCGCGTTTGTCGAGCCCGCCTCGGCGATATCGAGCTTGAGGATCGAGTTCCGCCCGGCTTCCGAACGCAGCACCTTGTGCAGTGCTTTCGGATCGACAGCAACCGCAACGTTTTCATCTTTTCCACCGTAAACCACACCGGGAACAAAACCCTCCCGGCGGAGCCGCCGCGCCGCGTTCTTGCCGCGCTCTGTTCTTGTTTTCGCACTGACTACGATCTCTGCCATAAATTTTGTCCTTACTATTGGGGTTGCGCGCTATCGCGCTTACGCTTCGCCTAAATGAATAACACGCTGACGGAGGTCTCTTCGTGGATCGACTGGATTGCCTGAGCCAGCAGTTTTCCCACGCTGAGCACCGAAATCTTGTTGCACTGCCGTGCCGCGGCATGCAGAGGAATGGTGTTTGTAACCATGACCTCGATGAGTTCCGAATTCTGGATCCGCTCCACAGCCGGTCCTGAAAGCACCGGGTGCGTACAGGACGCGTAAACTTTCGTTGCGCCGGCTTTCAGTAAAGCCTCGGCGTTCTTGACCAGAGTTCCGGCCGTGTCGATGATGTCGTCGACCACCAGGCAGGTCCGGTTCTTCACGTCGCCGATAACATTCATCACCTGCGCGACATTCGCTTCGATACGCCGTTTGTTCACCATCGCCAGGTCCGCATTCAAGCGCTTGGCAAAAGCCCGCGCGCGCTCCACGCCGCCGGCATCGGGTGAGACAACCGTAAGGTTTGGAAGATTCAGCTTCTGAAAATGTTCAACCAGAACGGGAGCGGCAAACAAATGATCCACGGGAATGCTGAAAAACCCCTGAATCTGCGGCGCATGCAGGTCCATCATCAGCAGGCGATCCGTGCCCGATGCGACCAGAAGATCCGATACAAGTTTCGATGAAATCGGCACGCGCGGCTTGTCCTTCCGGTCCTGCCGGGCGTAACCGTAATACGGAATGACGGCGGTTATCCGCCGGGCCGATGCGCGCTTGAAAGCATCGATCATCAGGCAGAGCTCGATCAGGTTCGAATCGACGGGCGGGCACGTCGGCTGCAGAATAAAAACGTCCGCGCCACGGACATTTTCAAGAATCTGAAAATAGATTTCCCCGTCGCTGAATCTCGTCAGTGACGACTTGCCCAGCTCACAATCGAGCACTTCACAGATCTCGTTCGTGAGCGCCGCATTGGCTGTACCGCCGAAAATTTTCAGTTCATTACTCACGAACACTTCCCTGGTAACTCGGGTTGACTGGGGCGGAAGGATTCGAACCTTCGAATACAGGTTCCAAAGACCTGTGCCTTACCACTTGGCCACGCCCCAATACTACTCATCTACGATCTTCTGGAAATACTCCCACCGCGGCAACGGTTTTGCCACCTTCACGCGGAAGCGCTCCTTCAGCGCATTCGCCGCCAGGATAACTTCCGAAACCATTTGAAACTGGCCAAATAGTGTCGATCCGCTTCCGGAAAGCGCAGCCCGATAGGCGCCCAATTCCATCAGTTCTTCCTTGATGGCGGCCAGCTGAGGGTACCGGGCAAAGACCGGGACCTCGAAGTCATTAGTCCAGACATCGCCCGCACAGCCTGATTCCGTATCATCACGGAAACCCTCAATATTATTGGATTTATCGGGGACCGTCAACCACGAATAGGCATCTTTCGTCGGGATCATGACACCTGGATCGACGAGCAAAACCCAGTATTCCGCGGCGTCATCCAGCTTATACACCTCGTCTCCCCGCCCATAGCCTGCAGCACGGCCGCCAAGTGCGAAAAACGGTACATCCGAGCCCAATTCGCGCATCACCTGCGGGATCTCTTCGAAAGGAAGGGACAGTTTGAACATCCGCTGCAAACCAATCAACGTTACAGCCGCATCGGAGCTGCCGCCGCCGAGGCCCCGGCCGACGGGAATATTCTTTTTCACCTGTATTCGAACTTTCGCCTCAATGCCCGCAAGCCTTTCATAGGCACGCACCGCGCGGACCACCAGGTTGGTCTCATCTTCCGGCGTTCCCGGCGCGGAAAACTCAAACCGGTCGGAAGGCTCCAGGCGGATCTCGTCATGCCAGTCAACGGCTTGAAAGATCGTCTTCAACTCGTGGTACCCGTCCGGGCGGCGGCCGAGAATCCGAAGATCGAGATTAATTTTGGCGAACGCTCGCAACAGCATAAAGTCGGCTGAAAAACCTGGGTTTCAAGAGACCCAGTCGGAATAAGAGTTTCAAACCATAGAACGGCAATGACCTGCCTACAAACCAGAACGGATAAATCGGATCCGACCGCTCAATCGAAATACGCTCGCCAAAACGTTCCAGCAAACCTTTAAGCGACGCAGGTTCGAAGAAGTGCAAATGATCCGACGACAACATATGAGCGTAAGTCACATCGTTCGCCTTCATTTGTTCGATAGCTTCCGAATTCGGCACCGTCAGAAGCACATTCTTTCTGGCGACCCGAAATGCCTCACTGAGGACAATTTCAATATCCGCGACGTGTTCCAGGACTTCAAAGATCATTACGGTATCAAATGTTCTGTCGCGAAATGGCAAAAGCGAATCGACGTTGGCTACCGGGACCCCCGTCTGTGACGCACGCCGGAGATAGTCCAGGTTGATATCACAGCCAAAACACTCGATTCCCTCTTTCGCCAAGGCGCTGCTGTAAGCGGCGAAGCCACAGCCGAGATCCAGCACTGTCCGCCCTGCATGCCGCCGGGCGAAGCGCACGAAAGCACTGTAATGCCTTCCGGGTTCGGCCGGAAAACCGGGCTGATAGAAGTCGTCTCTCGTGCCGGTCGCCATCTTCGGTCTGGTATTATCAACGCCTTGATGGTCAATAAACAGAACGAACTGATCCGATCGCTCCGCAAGCAGCTGGAAGCGACGGAACGTGAAGTGGCGAATCAAAAGTGGGTGTTCGAACAGTTCATGAAATCGCCGTCCTGGCGCCTGACCTACCCGATTCGATGGCTTGCGAAACAGCTTCGTACTCTGCGGGATTGGATTACAGGGAAACCTCAACAGCCGCAAAATGTTCCTGCCGCGATTCAAGAAGACGAGATTGACGACGTTCCGGCAGTAGAAGCTTCCGCCGAACTCAAGGACTTCCTGACAGGCCTTTACAAGGTTCAGCTTCAAAGCTTTCTGGCATCCGGCAAACCCTTCCAACTCCCGCACAGCGCCTCGCCCGAGATATCGGTGCTTGTTGTGCTGTTCAACCGTGCCGAACTCACGCTGGCATGCCTCCGTTCGCTGGCCGAAAACTTTTCCTCGCCAATGGAAATCATCGTCGTGGACAACGCCTCACGCGATGAGACCCCCCAGCTTCTCGATCAACTGCGGGGTGTCCGAATCATCCGAAACCCCGAAAATCGGAACTTTCTTCTGGCTGTCAATCAGGCTGCGCGCGAAGCGCGGGGTGAGTTTCTGCTCATTCTGAACAATGACGCGCAGGTGCTTCCGGGTACGCTTCAGTCGGCATTGCGCACAATCCGCAGCGCAAACGACATCGGGGCGGTCGGCGGACGTCTGATCCTGCTCGACGGCAGCCTTCAGGAAGCGGGCAGCATCATCTGGCGTGACGGATCATGTCTGGGTTACGGGAGGGGCGATTCCCCCTTCGCTCCGATGTATATGTTCCGGCGGGATGTCGACTACTGCTCGGGAGCCTTTCTTCTCACAGCGCGAAAGATCTGGGAGCAGCTGGGTGGCTTTGACGAGCGCTTCAAGCCCGCTTACTACGAAGAGACGGACTACTGCACGCGTCTCTGGGAAAAAGGCTTTCGCGTGGTCTATGATCCGAATTCTGTTCTTCTTCACTATGAATTCGCCAGCTCGGATTCGGCCACAAGCGCAACCGATCTTCAGCGGGCGCACCAGCAGATTTTCGTGGCGCGGCACCAGAAACTGCTGGCGTCACACCACAAAGCGGACTTGAATTCGATTCTTGCCGCCCGGATGAAATCCAACGCAAAGAAACGGATCCTTTTCATCGATGATCAAGTGCCTCACACCTGGCTCGGGTCAGGATTTCCGAGAGCGCGGGCGATCCTCGAAGCGCTGCTCAAACAGAATTGCTTCGTGACCTTCTACCCGTTTTCGGCCTTCGATGAGAGCTGGGCGTCGGTGCAGTCGGAGATGCCGGACGAAGTTGAATTCATGATGGGCTATGGCCCGGCTTTACTTGAACCCTTCCTCAGAAATCGCCGGGTTTACTACCACGCGATATTCATCAGCCGGCCTCACAACATGAAACTGCTGCAACCCGTTCTCGACGCGCACCCGGACTGGTTCGAAAACATCGACATCATCTATGATGCCGAAGCGATTTTCGTCACGCGCGAAATAACCTTCCGCCAACTCTCCGGCTCGCCGTTATCGGCTCAGGAGGCGGAAGCGCTTTTGCAGGATGAAGTGGATCTTGCCGGTTCAGCCGATTGTGTTGTGGCGGTTTCCAGATCGGATGCGGATGAGTTCCGGCGGTACGGCAGCAAGCGGGTCCATGTTATCGGACACTCGCTGGAACCCTGCCCGACGCCGCGTCCGTTTGCGGATCGGCACGGTTTTCTGTTCGTCGGCGCTATCCACGAAGAGGCAAGCCCCAACGGGGATTCCATGATCTGGTTCCTCGAACAGGTCCTTCCCCGGCTTCGCGAGGCCCTCGGCACGGACGTGCCGGTTACCATCGCGGGAGTCAACAAATCGGAACGAATCCGGAAGGCATGCGGTGCATTCGTCCGCATCACCGGACATGTACCCGATTTGACGGAGTTTTACGACAAGGCGCGCGTCTTTATTGCTCCCACCCGCTACGCGGCGGGCATCCCGCACAAAGTGCACGAAGCCGCCGCGCGCGGGCTGCCGATCGTGGCGACTCCACTTCTTGCTTCGCAGCTGGGATGGCGGGACGGCGATCCATTCCTCGTCGCCGGTGACGCAGCATCCTTTGCAGCGAAATGCATCGAGCTTTATACGGATTCCATCCTATGGACGAAGCTGCGGAATGCGGGGCTCGAACGGATTCAGCGCGAATGTTCGCGGGAAGTCTTTGAGGAATATGTGGCCATGCTCTCCGGCGAAACAAAAGAGGCGCGTACGCCGACGGGAATGCGCATGTGACCATGCGTCGCGGTGCGTTGCAGCACTTCGATCGCGCAGGCGTTCTCCACCCAATCGCACATTTCGTAACTGTCCAGACCGCCGTCCGCCGCAGCCGGCGAAAAGTGGTAGAAGCCCGCTTGAAGAAAAGGCAGATCCATCACGAAATCGACTGAGATGCGATCCCCCTGCCGGGCCGGAGGAAGACGTTCGCCTTCGAAGAGGACATTGGTGCCGGTCACATCTTCGCCCAGCCGGTTCCGCATCATGAAACCGAGATTGGGCTGCTCGACATCATCCTGAAACTCAACCGAAATACGGATACAGATGCGCTCGCCTTGGGGAACCGTTGCGACCGGATCACCTCCCGCACCGTAAACGCCGATGCCTAGAATCCGGGCCTTTCCGTTTCCGTACCGGTGATCGACATTCGGCATATGCTCGATGAATTGCGGGATACGGGCGAGAGCCTCTTCCGTCAACTCCAGGGTGCCGGCCGCGGTAAGTGGCCGCCCGATCGGTTCGTCACCCATGAATTCCTTCCGGCCCCGCATAATCATTGCCGCAAGATACTTGGCCGCCACTTCATCTGTTCTTCCTTCGAGGTGAACGCGGCCGTGGTCCATCCAGATCGTTTTATCCGCAAGGCTCCGCACGGTCGTCAGGTCATGCGAAACGAAAAGGATCGTTACCCCCTGACGCTTCATTTCCTGGATGCGGCGTATGCAGCGCTGCTGAAAAAAAATGTCGCCCACCGACAGAGCCTCATCCACGATCAGGATATCGGGATCCATGTGGATAGCCACAGCGAACGCAAGACGGACGAACATCCCACTGGAATATGTCTTGACGGGACGGTCGACGAACTCGCCGATCTCGGCGAATCTTTCGATGGAAGGAATCCGCTCCCGGGTTTGAGCGTCGGTGAACCCGAGAATGGAGGCATAGAGATAAATGTTTTCGCGCCCGGTAAACAAAGGATTGAAGCCGGCTCCAAGCTCGAGCAGCGCCGACACGCGGCCTTCAACTGATAATGAACCGGAGGTCGGACGGACAACACCCGCGACCATTCGAAGCAAGGTGCTTTTGCCGGATCCGTTTTCGCCGATGATCCCCAGACAACAGCCGCGGTCCACGGAAAGGTCAACATCCTTCACGGCCCAGAACGGTTCGTGATAGCGGCGCTTACCGAAGGTCAGAAGCTCTTTCAAATGATCCGACGGCCGCCTGTAGATGCGGAAACACTTTGAAATCCCGCCGGCGCGGATAATCGGCATATCTGCCATCTTAGCAGCGTTGCGCGAAAACGGCGTATTGGCCGCCTAACGGCAGGGCGCGCAGGCTGTCTTCGATTCGAACCAGAGACTTCAGCCGCTCCGGAAAGAGCAGAAAATACCGGCTTCCGAGAACTTTACTGGCCGGAGTCGACAGCAGCAACCGGGCTGCTTGTGCCGTAAGCAATTGCACACCGGCGTCCACCTTCGTACGGGAGACGATCAATCGCGTCACCGGGTTGATCGGGTTATGTTCGATGATGCAGAAGATTCCGCCCGGTTTGAGCACTCGAAAGGCTTCGGCCGTCAACAGCGAACGGCGGTCCGGTGGCACATGATGGTAGACACAGACAGCCGTCACAAAATCGAAAGTCCGGCTGTCATACGGCAAGACCTCCGGGGCGGGTTGGTGGCGGACATCCAGGTCCGCGCAAGACTTCAACATGCCGTGAGATGGGTCACAGCCCGCGGCATGCTTGAAATACGATTTACCCAGACGCAACAGGTCGCCCTGTCCGCATCCTATATCCAGCCATAACAGCGCACTGCTCTCGGTCTCTGCGCGGTTCAGGAAATCGCGGATAACCTGCATCTTCCGATCGAAAAAAAAACGGCTGCCGCCGGCAAACGTGTCGCGAATCGGATCACGAATCAGCGAAGCGTAATCATCCGCGTAGCCGTCAAACGTGGCCGGTTTTTCTTGCTGCGGCTTCATAAGAACTTTCGATCTCGCCGCTTGGCGGAGGGAGGACAACTGCCTTGGCGACATGCGGACGCATCGCTTTCATATTGGCGCTATCCGAAACAACATAGAGCGGCCGGCCCTTGGATTCCTCATAAATATGGGCGACATATTCGCCGACCAGGCCGACGGCGATGAGCGTGGCGCCGGAAAATATAATATTGAGACAGATGATCGATGTCCAGCCCGGCACCGTCTCCTTCAAAACCTTTGCGGCGAACACGCTGTACGCGGCATAGGCAAAGCCGCATCCCGCCACAAAGAAACCGAGAAAAACACTCAGCCGCAACGGCAGGGCGGTAAACGAGGTTATGGCCGTCCACGCGAATCGAAGCATTTTTACGGGCGAATATTTCGTTTCGCCCGCTACGCGCGCATTGCGGTGATACGGAAGGATGACTTCGTTCAATCCCAGCCACGCTACCATCCCGCGCATGAAACGGTGCTGCTCGCGCAGTTCACGCAAAGCCAGGATCGCCCGCCGGCTGAACATCCGGAAGTCGCCGACCTCGTTCTGGAGACGGCCGTCCACCATCTTTCGCATCAACCAGTAAAAGAACTTCGCGGTGTGGCGCTTGAGGAATCCATCGCCTTGACGGCTGATGCGCTGGGCCGAGACGACATCGTAGCCCTGCTGCAACAGCTCCAGCATTTGCGGCAAAAGCTCCGGCGGATCCTGAAGATCGGCATCCATCACGGCAACGGCGTCGCCGGATGCAAAGTCGATGCCGGCGGTAATGGCCGCCTGATGTCCGAAATTCCTGGTGAAGAAGATCACTTTGAGATGCGAGTCCACCGTTGCCGCCTGCCTCAGAACCTCAATGCTGCCGTCCCTGCTGCCGTCATCGACAAAGATCACTTCATAGTTATGCTGCGAACCCAGCACTCGCCGCAACTCCGCGAATAAAGCGGGCAGGGCCTCCCTCTCGTTGTATACAGGTATGACGACCGACAGCAACATGACGGGCGTGATTCTACCGCGAACAAGCGATCTCTGCTAAACGATAGTGCTGGCACGATATATCTCGTCGACGGCGAGATCCGCGCGCATGCTGGAAACGCGACTCTTATCCTCCATTCCGTATCGTTGATGCAGTTTTCGTAATTCAAGCCTGGATCCGACGCATCGAGGCCTCGAATTCGGGATCGACCCTTCGATTTAACAGATCCAGGCTTCGATTTCGGAATTGAAGCTTGGATTTCCGGCATCGAGGCTTCGATTTCCGGATCGACGCTTCGATTCGCGGGTTCGACGCTTCGAATTTCAGATTGAGGCCTGGACCAATTTGTAAAAAGATGCGGGAAACTTCAGTACTTTTTCCGTTTTCCGGTGATTTACATAGTATGGGGCCAAATATTCCGCCTCAAATTGACAAAGAAGGGAGGTGAGAGCCTATGTCGCAAACCAAAACAATCAAACCGTATGAAGCGTATGGTGAGCTGCCGGATGGTGAAATAGTGACCGCCGGCACAGCCGTACAGATCGCTTTGACCGGAAATTCGAATTACCCGAATCTGCCGGTCGACTTGGCGGCCATGAAGACGGACATCGCGACGCTCTCGGGGCTCATGGCCGAAGCTCAAGATGGAAGTAAGAAGGTCATCGCTGAGAAAAACAAACAGCGGCAAGTCGTTGTGAATGAGTTGCGGCTGCTGGGACGCTATGTCGAAGTGA
>DASXLG010000363.1 GCA_036496425.1 Terriglobia bacterium
ACGATGAGTACGGCGTCGAACACATGATGTGGACGCTGCTCGATCGCGCGAAGATTTCTTTCATTCAGTCGCAGATGGCCGACAAGAAGCTGATCATTGCGGACGGCCACCACCGCTATGAAACGGCGCTGGCATTTCGCGAGGAGATGCATGGCGCAAAAGGCAGCGATCGAATCCCGATGACTTTCTTCAATATGGACAGTCCGGGCCTGACCATTCTCCCGACCCACCGCGTGCTGTCGAACCTGCCGTCGTTTGATGCGGGGACGCTGTTCGATCGCGCGTCGGAGTTCTTCGATCTGTCAAAAGGGGACCGGCCGACGATCGGCGTGTTCGTGCGCGGAGAGTTGTCGCACCTGCAGCTCAAGCCGGGCCTGGATCTTGCGGCGCTGATGCCGGATCTTTCCGCGAAGCAGCGCACTCTGGATGTGGTTGTGCTTCACCGGTTGATCCTGGAGCGTTGTCTGGGAATAACGGAGGATGCCGTCAAAAAGGAGAGCTACCTGACGTATCTGCGCGAGGCGGAAGCCGCAATGGACGCGGTCCGTTCCGGAAAGGCTCAGGTTGCCTTTCTGCTGAACCCGACAAGGCTCGATCAGATGCGCGACATTGCTTACGAGGGGAATGTCATGCCGCAGAAATCGACGGATTTTTATCCGAAGGTTCTGTCCGGCTTGACGATGTACACGCTGGAATAGGCATTCAATCCGCGGCACGAACGTCGACCAGATTGTCGTAAAACGTTGCGCCGCCTCCGATGTCGGTGACTTCCTCCGACGTCGTGCTGTTCGCGTTACGGCCGCCGGGTACCAGCTTGTTCCACCAGATCGAAGGAGCGGAGACGACACCGCGGCGCGTACGATCGGTGATTGCAGCTTTCGCGAGGAAACTGCCGCGGTCATTAAAAATTTCCACCGGCGTGCCGCCGCGAATATTTCTGGGCTGCGCATCCAGCGGATGGATTTCCAGCGTCGGCTCGATCTCTTTTTGCGCGAAGAGATTCACAAATGTGGAGTTGAGAAAATGATGGGCCGGCGGCGAGATCAGCGCCAGCGGGAACTTCTGCGCCAGAGCTGGATTCGATAAGCGATCCTCGCGTGGCGGAATGTACGTGGGAAGCGGATCGAGGTCCTTCAGCCGGTCGGAGTAGAACTCGCATTTGCCGGACGGTGTCGGAAAGCCGCCCTTGGCAAACGGGGCATCGCCGATTCCGAGAGACATCCAGCCTTTTTCTTCCAACTTCTCCAAGCTGATTCCTTGCACACCGTGCAGCGCCTGGCGGACGAGGTCTTCATCGGTATCTCTGAATGCAGGCTCATCGAATCCCATGCGGGCGGCAAGCAGACGGAAGATCTCGGTATTCGGCTTACTCTCTCCCTGGGCCTCAATGGCGGGAGTATTCAACATCGAGTAGGTGTGACCATATGACCTGTGAATATCGAGATGCTCCAGTTGCGTCGTCGCCGGAAGCAGAATGTCGGCGTAATCCGCCGTGTCGGTCTGAAAGTGCTCGAGCACGACCGTAAACAGATCCTCGCGTTTGAAACCCGCCAATACGCGCTGCTGGTTCGGAGCAACCGCGCCCGGATTGCTGTTGTAGACAATGATCGCGCGAACCGGAGGGACGGCATTCGTGAGCGCCTCACCCAGCTGGCTCATGTTGATGGTTCGAGGATGTCCCTGAATCAAATCAGGCCGTTCGAGCCCGGCGTTGTCGTATTTGAAGAACCCGCTGGTGCTGAGAACTGCGCCCCCGCCGGGATAACGCCACGATCCGAGGAGCGCCGGAAGGCAGAAGATATTACGAACCGCCATTCCGCCGCCGGAATGACGCTGGAGTCCGTAATTCACGCGGATGAAGGCGGGCGAGTTTTCCGCGTATTCATGCGTGATGCGCTCGATCGTGTCTTCCGGGATTCCCGTGATTTCACTGACTCGCGGCGGCGGGTATTCCTGCAGCCGCGGCTTGAGCTGCTCGAAACCGATCGTGTACCTGTCGATGTAATCCTGATCCTGCAGGTTGTCGCGCACGATGATGTGCATCATGCCGAGAGCAAGCGCGCCGTCCGTACCCGGCATGATGGCGATGTGCTCGTCCGATTGTTCGCCGGTCCTGGTTCGCAGCGGATCGATCGTGACGATTTTCGCGCCGCGGGAACGGGCCTTGAGGATGTACCGCCACAGGTGAATGTTCGATGTGATGATGTTCGAGCCCCAGATCAGGATGTGCTTTGCCTGATCGACCGTTTCGGGATTCGTGCCGACGGATGCGCCAACCGTATATCGCATACCGAACATGCCGGCGCTCGAACAGATCGTACGATCAAGCAGAGACGCGCCCATGCGATGGAAGAACCGGCGATCCATGCTGCTGCCCTGGAGCAGGCCCATGGTTCCGGCATAGCTGTAGGGCAGGATCGACTGCGGATCGTCTGCAGCAATGGCCTTAAGGTTTGAGGCAATCGTATCGAGCGCTTCATCCCAGGAGATGCGGGCGAATTGGCCTTCGCCCTTCCTGCCGGTCCGCTTCATCGGATAAAGCAGGCGATCGTGATGATAGGTGCGCTTTTCGTAGTGCGCGACCTTCACGCAAAGGCCGCCGTGGGTATAGGGATTTGAAGAATCGCCCCGGACACGCACGGCGCGGCCGCTGTCGTCGACTTCGACCAGCATGGCGCAGGTATCGGGACAATCGTGAGGACAAACAGCCCGGACAACCTTCATCGCGGTCTATACCTTCTTCAAGTTGCCTGCTTTTGCAGCAGCCTTTTTCATTGAGCTGAGCAGCTCTTCGCGCCGCTGGTAAAGCTGTTTCAGCTGCCGCGGTTTGCGTTTGGCCATCGCATACGCGGTCAGCAAAGGCAAAGCGACGGTGGAGTCGATGTAACAGACGACCGCATCCGGCAGCCGTTCCGGATCCACCTTGCCCCAGGTGACGGCTTCAGCGGGCGTCGCGCCCGAGAGTCCTCCTGTGTCGGGTCGCGCATCCGTGAACTGCAGATAGTAGTCATGTCCTTTTTCGTCCAGTCCGAGGACTTCCTGGATCTGGGGTTCCGTCTGCAGTACGAAATTTTTCGGCGACCCTCCGCCGATGATCAGAATGGCGCTCTTGTTCCCGCTCTTTTTCGCGCCGTAGACCAGCGCGGCCGTCTCGTTGACGTCGGCGTTCACGTCGAACAGCAGCTTGTTGCCTTCGAGCGCTTTCGCCGCCACGTTCATTCCGATCGAGCTGTCGCCGGGTGACGAGGTGTAGATCGGCACGCCAAGCTCGTGCGCGGCGCCGAGCAGGGACTTGTCTTTCAGGCCGAGCACCCGGCTGCGCTCGAGAACATATTTGCCCGCGAGATGGTGGAATTCAGCCGTGCTCATGGTCCGCTGAAATTCCGGGCCAGTGATCATTTCCCGGAAAAAGGAGTCCGTTTTCAGCAGCACGTCATATTCAAAGAATATGTCGTAAATCCGCACGACCCCTTCTTCGCGGAGGACGCGGTCGTCGAGATTGTGAAGGCCGCGGCGCATCTCCAGGCCAATGCCGAAGTGGGTATCGTGGTAAAGGTTTGCCCCCGTCGAGACCATCCAGTCGATAAATCCGGCGCGCATCAGTGGAATAATGGCAGCCATCCCGATACCGGCTGGCGTCATCGCGCCGGACAGACTCATTCCGACGGTGACGTCGTCGGCCAGAACGCGCTCGGCAAAGAGCTGACAAGCCTCGCGAAAACGTCCGGCATTGTACGCATTGAACGTCTGATCGATAAGATCGGCTATCGAGATGTTGGCATCAATAGCGGGCGGTTCGATCCGCTGTCCCTGCAAATAGCGACTTTTGTTCTTCATCCCTAAACATTCTATCAGGTAACCTTTTTGGCATGAATGATGCGCATATCGAATCACTTCAACGGGCGTTGCAGCAGGACAAACTGGACGGATGGCTTTTTTACAGTTTCCGCGGCAGCGATCCCATAGCCGAAAACATCTTGAAGCTGGATCACGCCAGGTTCACGACTCGCCGCTGGTTTTATTTTGTTCCCGCGAAAGGCACTCCGCAGAAAATTGTCCATGCGATCGAAACCGGGACGCTCGACAGTCTGCCCGGCGATAAACATATCTATTTGCCCTGGCAGCAGTTGCATCAGCTTTTGCAGCAAGCCTTATCCGGCGTGAAAAAAGTGGCGATGCAGTATTCGCCGTTGAATGCGATTCCATACGTTTCGCGCGTCGATGCCGGCACGGTCGAACTGATCCGCAGCTTCGGTGTGGATGTCGTTTCATCGGCCGACCTTGTCCAGGTATTTGAGGCGGTGTGGACACAGGAGCAACTCGAGACGCATCTGTATGCGGCGAAGCACATGCGGGAGATCGTCGACGCCGTCGCGGGAGAAGTTCGGCGCCGGGTCCAGGATAAAGTTGAGGCCACCGAGGTGGGGATTCAGAATTTTCTCCTGGAAGAATATGAGCGGCGGGATCTGATCGCAGGCCATCCGCCGATCGTCGCCATCAATGCGCACAGCGCCGATCCCCACTACGCGCCGAATCTCGACGATAATCTTCCAATGCGGAAGGGTGATTTTCTTCTTATCGACATGTGGTCGAAGCGCCGCAGTCCCCATGCGGTTTATGACGACATCACCTGGACCTTCTTTATCGGCGATTCCGTGCCTTCGGAGCATCAGAAGATCTTCGACGTCGTGCGAAACGGCCGCGATGCCGCCATCAAAGCGGCGCAACAGCGCTACCCCACGGGTGAAGTCCTTTACGGCTGGCAGATCGATGAAGAGGCGCGCCAGTCCATCACGAAAGCGGGTTACGGGGAGTACTTTCTGCATCGTACCGGGCATAACATCCACGAAGAAGTGCATGGCAACGGCGCCAATATCGATAATCTGG
>DASXLG010000364.1 GCA_036496425.1 Terriglobia bacterium
CGGCGAACATCTTCTTTCTTCCGGCGGCCGCCAAGCTGAAATTCAAGGGCCGGAAAAAAATGATCATCAAGGAAATGATGCTCGAAGGTACGCTCGGCATCCTGGAAGGCCAGAATCCTCGCTTGATCGAAAGCAAGCTCACGTCGTTCCTGGACGAACAATACCAGAAGTTGCGCGCCGATCAGGTCGCGCGTAAAGCCGGCGCCAGGAAAGCGGCCGCATAATGGTTCGCCGAAAGAAACCCGCCGAACGCGTCAACCATGAACGCTGGATCGTCTCGTACGCAGACTTCATCACGCTCCTGTTTGCGTTTTTTGTGGTCCTGTTCGCCGCTTCGAACTCGGACCAGAAGAAAACCGGCCAGGTCGCCAACGCCGTGCAGGTCGCATTCAAGCAGATGGGAGTCTTCTCGCCGTCAGGCAAGGTCGTCCCGCTGTACGACGACGGCGTCCTCCCTGCCGACACCAAGACCATTATCGGTAACGACCATGGGGTACTCGATGCCGCTCAGTTCATTGCCACCGGCAAGCCGGATGAACCCGGCAGGAAGGACCTGGCGGACATCCGCTCTCAGCTCGAAGTGAAACTGAAAGAAGAACTGGCGAGCCGGAGCGTAAGAATGTCCGAAAATTCGCGCGGCTTGACTATCAGTCTTGCTGAAACAGGATTCTTCGATCCCGGTTCCGCGGTGATGCCTGCAAACGGCCTCGCGGCGATCGACCGTATCGCTTCCACGTTGCGGCCGATGAATTTCAGTGTTCGTGTCGAGGGCCATACCGACAATACGCCGATTCATACCGCTCAATTCCCTTCGAATTGGGAACTATCGACGCGGCGCGCGACGTTTCTTCTGCAGTATCTGATTTCGACGGGAAGCATCCCGCCGGAGCGGCTCTCCGCAGCCGGATATGCAGAGTATCGTCCGGTTGCGTCCAACGACACACCCGAAGGCCGCGCCGCCAACCGGCGCGTCGATCTGGTTGTCCTCGGAGCGGGATCTCTCAAACTCGAACCCCAAACGCCGCCGGCCGCAGTAAAATAGGATTCATGAAATGCGACATCTGCCCGGACGACGACGGCAAAGGCATCCATTACCATGCTTTTATCGACGGCAAACATCACTGGGTCTGCGAACCCTGCAAGAAAAAGCTGAAAATCGAAACTGAACACATCGACGATTAGATACCGTCGGCGAGGGTGAAGACCCTCGCATAACTGCGCGGGTATAACTCGTGTCCAGGTTGCTGGACGGAATACAGGAAGCTGTTTTCCAGCGGACCCAGGTAAAAATGAAGCGAAATCATCGGAGCCGAACCCTGAAGGTTCGACACCTGATGGATTTCAGTTGTCTGTATGCTCAGAACCGATCCCGGCTTGAAATCCTCGGCATAGTCCGCGCGGATGTGGCCATTCGGCGTCTTCTTGTAATTGTCTGCAGAAAGAACGCCCTCGACCGTGTATACGGTACAAATCGAATTCGCATGGTCGTGAATCGGGCTGCGCTGGCCGGGCCGCCAGCATAAAACCAGGCACTCGAAATCCTCGCATTTATAGACCAGGTTGCGTGCGTACCGTTCTTCCGTAAAGTGAATGTGGGGCTGGATGTCCGAGCGTTGGACCTTCAGATCGGCGATGAACCGCCGGAGCTCCGGCAATCGCATTTCCCCGGCTTTGTGCTTTAGTTCGTCGATCGCGCTGACGAGATCCATCACTTCTACCTTAAGATTGTCGCCAGCAAGGAATCAAGTGGGAGTGAGCTGTGGCACCGGATCTGCAACTGGAGTACTGGAATCGAATTGGGCCCACCAAAGAATTTGCCCATCCCGTGAATGTTCCCAGACTGCGGCAATGGCTCGCGTCCGGAAGCTGCATCCTCGATTATGGCTGCGGCTACGGCCGTGCGCTGGGTATCTTGCAGGCGAGCGGCTACTCGAACCTGCTCGGCCTGGATCCGGCGCCGGCAATGGTTGCGGCCGCGCGGGAACGTTATCCGGGAATCTCTGTTGATGTGCTGGACGATTTCCGATGCATTCCGATGGCGGATGCGTCTGTGGATGCCGTGCTGCTATTCGCTGTGCTTACTTGCGTGCCGGACAACGATGCGGAACGCGCTATCGTTCGAGAGATCACGCGCGTCCTGCGGCCTTCGGGCCTCCTTTATATAAGCGATATGTGGCTCCAGACGGACGAACGCAATCTGGATCGCTATCGGCGCGACGAGGAGAAATACAGTACGTACGGCATTTTTGATCTGGCCGATGGAGTTACTGTCCGTCATCATGATCGTCTGTGGATTGAATCGTTGTTGAGCTGCTATGAATCTATGGCTCTGGATGAAATTGACGCGCAAACTATGAATGGCCACTCCGCATCCATCTTTCAATGGTTCGGCCGTCGGCCTGCAATGAACGAGGTGCCTCGATGCGGCTGAAAATCGGTGTTGCGATGGTTCTCGCGTTATTCTTTGCCCTCTTTCTCCATGTTGTGCCTGCGGCGGAGACTCTGCCGGCAGAACTTGCGGATGCGGATTACTGGAAGATGGTCTCCGGTTTTTCCGAGCCAGACGGCTACTTTCAGTACGAGATCGTCACATCGAATGAAAGTTCGTATCAGGCAGTTCTGCCGGACTTGATGAAAACGCCGAGATCCGGCGGCGCCTATCTTGGTGTCGGTCCCGAGCAGAATTTCACCTACATCGCCGCCCTTCAACCGAAGATTGCATTCATCATCGACATCCGGCGGGACATGATGCTGGAACATCTGATGTACAAGGCGGTGTTCGAGATGTCGGCAAATCGGGTTGAATTCCTGTCGAACCTGTTTTCACGGAAACGGCCTGCGCAATTGACCAGCGAAACTCCGGTCCGGACATTGTTTCAGGCTTATGCCGCCGTGCCTGCGGACCCTGTCCTCGCCGACGAACATTTAAAGGAAATCATGACCCGTTTGAAGAACGGCCATCATTTCCCGCTGACTCCCGAAGATGAAAGCCGCATTCGAATGATGTATCTGGATTTCCTTCGCGAGGGTGTCATCACATTTGACTCCAGCTTTAGGAGCCCGGGGTATGCGGCGTTGATGACCATGACCGACAGTCAGGGCAAGAACTGGAGTTATCTTGCGGCGAACGAATCTTACGAACGCGTTCGCGCCATGCATCAGAAGAATTTGATCGTTCCTTTGGTCGGCGATTTCGCCGGGCCGAAAACGATTCGAACAGTGGGACAATATCTGAAAGATCACGGTGCCACGGTTAATGTTTTTTACATTTCGAATGTCGAGGACTACATTCGTGCGTGGCCCGATTACAACGGCAATGTCGCATCGCTTCCGATCGACTCATCCAGCATGTTTATACGCTGGTCGCCCAGCTTCACCACATCGCTGGCATCGATGGCCAACTTCGTTCGAAGCGATCGCCGGTGAGGCAACGCTAGGCGTGGCCTTTGGGAGTCCACTTTCGAATGAATCCCCACTTGCCGCTGAGCGCGTTCGCAACCCTCAGCGAAGTTGCCACGGATTCCTGTAACAGCCGGAGCCCATCGGCTTCCATCTGATAAAACCGCTTTGACCGGCCGCGTGGTTCTTTTCTGGGATCGGTCAGGCGCGATGAAACCAGCCCTTTTCTTTCCAGCCGATCCAGCGTTACGTACAGCGAACCGAAATTGATCCGTTTTTCGGCGAGCCTGCAGACTTCGTCGTAGATAGGCACGCCGTAGGCGCCCTTCCCGATCGTCATGATCGCCGTGAGGATCAGTTGCTCGAATTGCCCGAGGGTTTCGCGCGTGAGTACTTGCCGCTCCGACGCCATATAATTGTCTCTCCCATGGATTGCCCGGTGGGGCGACGCTAACGGTACTCAGCGACTACGTCAAGAGAAAATTGTTTATCGTTAACTTCTTTATGAAACCTTAAGCCCGATCGGCTTTCACGCTTTCACGCCGCTCCCGCGCAGGTACAGCAGGATTCCGCATTCGGCTCGAAAGAAGGGCTATCCCATCAGGCACTTGATGACCTGGTAACCGACCACGGCGCTGAAGGGGAATACCCCCATCGTATAGTGGCCGCAGGGGAGCCAGATGGCTTCGTAGGGAAGCTGCAAACGCTTGAACTCGTCGAGGGCCAGTTGGGATAACTCGGGCAGAAATGTCATGTCGTAGCGGCCGGACAAGGTGAGGAAGCGGCGCCGATCGTTCTTCAGGCGTTTGATGAAGGGATATGGGCTGATCGGCGACCAGAGAAAGCGAAGTTGTTCCAGGTCGATTCCTTGCTCAAGCCCCGCCCGGACGTGTTTCGTTGAGAGGCCCTTCCACACGACGTCGGCAAAGTAGCTCGAAACATGGATAAAGGCGCCGGTCGAGAATCGCTCGTCATGAACGAAGGCCAGAAATCCGATGCAGGATCCGACGCTGGTGCCGACAATTCCGATGCGCCGGTATCCCCGGTCCAGGAGCCAGTCGGCGGCGCGGCGGGTATCGAGAACGGCCTGTCGGATTGCAGCGATGGTTCTGCCGATGTTCGGCGAGACAACGTACTCCGCACGTTCGAGGTGGGGCGGTTTCCGATAGTGATGATATGGCAGGCTCAAGCGCAGCGATGTGATTCCCACGCGCTGCAGCACGCGGCAAAGCTGAATCTGTCCCTCCCACTTGCAGTTCCATTGCGGAAGGACCAGCACCGCCAGGTCCTTGCTTGCTTCGAAGAATCTACCCCAAACCGTGTTATTAACGGGGTACGGCGTCTCGATGGGGCTGGGAAACTGCAGGATTTCCCCGTCAAATCGAAAGTCCGTCCCCGCCTCATACCTGTAGAAGGCGTCGCTATCCTGCAATGCCGTTGAAACATAATTTCGCAGGCTGGCGCCGGAGTTGCCGTTCGGGTTAATTCCAAGATGTTCGGTTCCCCACTCGAAGGGCAGCGTTGTGCGGTTGTTATCCCGGCCGTGCAGGAATACTTCGCGTTGTTCGATGTAGCTTTGAAGCATTGGAATGGCAGCTATAGCGCCTGCACCAGCGCTTCCGCCGGATGGAGCGCCTTTCGGCCGGTGGCATGTTCCACCTGCTGCCGGCAAGAGATACCTGGAGCTACGACGACCGCTCCGGCATTGTTTTCAACTGCAGGAAAAAGGCGCCGCCGCCCGATGGCGATCGAAACGTCGTAGTGTTCTTTCTCATAACCGAACGATCCTGCCATGCCACAGCAACCCGAGTCGATTTCTTCGACGGTGTAGGCCATGGCGAGCGATTCTTTGAGATATCGAGAGCCGATCAACGCCTTTTCGTGGCAATGTCCGTGAACGAGTGCTTTGGGTTCCTGACGTTGGAATTGCAGCGTCCACCGGCCGGCCTCTTTTTCCTTCACGATGAATTCTTCGAGGAGAAACGACGCCTTTCCGACATCCACGGCGTGATGGTTCTTCACAAGATCCGGATATTCATCGCGGAAGGTCAGAATGCAGCTTGGTTCGCAGCCGACGATGGAATAGCCGGCCTCGACAAATGGATGGAGCTGCCTGACGTTGAAGGCGGCATTCGCCCGGGCATCTTCGGCGAGACCCTTCGAAATCATCGGCCTGCCGCAACACTTCCGCTGTTCGAGAATGTGGATTTCGTAACCCGCGGCCTCGAGAAGCCGGGTCGTGGCTTTGCCGATCTCAGGGTAGTTGTAGTTGATAAAGGTATCGTGGAATAGAAGCACTTTTTTTTCCCGGGCCGCAGACGGGCCGCGCTTTGAAAACCACGATTCAAACGTTTCGTTGGCGAACAACGGCAATTTCCGGCGCGCATCGATTCCGGCAAACCGATCCAACGCTCGACGGAAAACGGGATTGGTCAAAGCCCAGTTCACAAGAGATGGAAATATCGACGCGATTTTGCTGGCGGCATGGATATTCGCGAACATCCGCGAGCGAAGCGGCGTTCCGTTCGCCTCGTTGTAATGCGCTAGAAACTCGTACTTGAGTTTCGCCATATCCACATTCGACGGGCACTCCGCCTTGCAGCCCTTGCATTCCAGGCAGAGATCGAGCGCGTCGTATAGTTCCCTGCCGGTAAATTCGTCCGCGGCCAGCTTTCCGGACAGAATTTCGCGCATCAGATTTGCGCGTCCGCGGGTCGAATGTTTGTCTTCAAGCGTCACCATGTACGAGGGACACATGGTGCCTTCGTTCTTCTTACGACAGACGCCGGCGCCGTTGCAGAGTTCGACTGCGGTCGCAAAACCGCCCTCTCGAGAAAAATCGTAGTGCGTGTTGATCGCGATCGTGCGGTATCTGGCGCCATACCGGAGATTCTGATCCATCGGCGGCGCATGCACGATCTTGCCTGGGTTCATCCGGTTTTCCGGATCGAATGCCGCCTTCACATCGCAAAATGCCTTGTAGAGCTGGGGTCCGAAAAGCTTTTTGTTCAGATGGCTCCGCGCCAGTCCGTCGCCGTGCTCGCCGCTCATGCCGCCGCCGAATTCGATGACGAGATCGCTGATTTCATCGCTCATCTCCTTCATGATCTGGATATCGCGGCGATCCTTCGTATTGATCAGAGGTCGAATGTGCAGGCAGCCGACGCTCGCGTGGCCATAGTATCCTGCGGTTGTGTCGTACTTACGGATGACTTCGCGGAATTTGAGGAAGAACTCCGGCAGCTTTGCCGGCTCGACCGCGCAGTCTTCGACGAAGGCGATCGGTTTGCGTTCACCCTTCATGCCCAGCAGCAGGCCGAGGCCGGCTTTTCGAACTTTCCAGATGTTCGTCTGCTGGCCGGGATCGAATGCCCGCAGGTAGGCGTAACCCGACTTCTCGCGTTTGAGGGCGGCTTCCATTGCGTCGAGTTTCGCTTGGAGTTCCGCTTCATTCTCACCGTAGAACTCGACAAGGAGCAGCGCCGCCGGATTTCCTTCGATGAAGCCCATCAAGCGGGAGATTTCCAGGGAGTTGCGCCCGAGGTTGATGATCAGGTCATCGATCAATTCGATGGCCGCAGGTTTGAACGGCAGAATGATCTCGCCGGCTCGAATCGATTCGACGAGATCGGCGAAGTGCACCACGCACAGCGCCGTCGCAGGAGGTCTCGGCTCGATGCGAACTTTCGCCTGGTGTACGGCAGCCAGCGTCCCCTCGGATCCGACCATCATTTTGACGAGATTGAATTTCCCGTTGCGGACGAACTCGTCCAGGTTGTATCCGCTGACGCGGCGCATGATCTTCGGAAATCGGCGGTCAATCTCTTCCCGATTCGCGCTGACGATGTCGGCGATGCGTCCTTCGAGGCCGCCCTTCGCTGCAGCCTGATCGAACTTCAGCTCGCGAAGCGTGCGTCCTTCACCGGATGCAAGTACCACATCCATCTCGAGAACGTGGTCGATCGTCTTGCCGTAAATAATCGAATGAGAGCCGGCGGAATTGTTGCCCATCATGCCGCCGATCGTGGCCCGGTTGGCAGTTGAAGTATCGGGACCGAAGAGATATCCCAGCGGGCGAAGGTGCAGGTTCAACTGTTCCTGAACGACGCCGGGCTCAACGACAGCCCATCGTTCTTCTGTGTTCACCTCGACCACGCGATTGAGGTGTTTCGACATGTCGATGACGACGGCATCGCAGACGGTTTGTCCGGCCAGGCTGGTTCCGGCCCCGCGGGGGAGAACCGGTACTTTGAAGTTGTGCGCGATTTCCATGGCCGCAAACACGTCTTCGTGCGTCTGCGGAATGACTACGCCGATCGGCTCGATTTCATAAATGCTGGCGTCGGTGCTGTACATCAACCGCGAAGCGCGGTCGAAGCGAACCTCGCCCCGGATGCGGCTTTTCAGCGCCTGATAAAGATCTTCATTCATGAAAGTAAGGGAAATCGGGGACTATTGGAGGTCGCATCATCTGACGTTTCTGCACTGCAAATTTGAAATGCAGAAACCTCGAATGATACAACTTCCGATAATCCCCGATTTCCCTTTTTCTACCCTTATGTGGCTGGATCTACTCGACGGGCTCCCGGCGAACCTTTTTGCGGCTCCGCTTGCGCGCAAGCGCCTGTTTGACGCGCTTCTTTTCACCAGGTTTCAGATAAAAGGAGTGCCTTTTGACTTCCTTGACGATGTCTTCCTGTTGAACCTTCCGCTTAAACCGCCGCAGAGCGTTTTCAATCGACTCGCCGTCTTGAATTCGAACCTCTGCCAATCCCTAACACCCCCAATCCAGTTGCGATAGACCGATGATTATTACATACTTCGACAGTTTATGGCGACCTGCCCATTATGTTCCCAGCGTGCCGGAAAACGGCATTGTCCGGCCAAAGATGTGAAGATATGCGCGGTGTGCTGCGGCACCATGCGTGAAGTCGAAATCGACTGCCCTTCGTCCTGTCCCTATCTTAAAACAAGCCGTTCCTATGAGTTAGATAAGCCAATACCGGATGCCGAAGGTGCGGCGAAGATCCAGCGGTTTGGCGATGGCTTCGTTGAGAAATATTACGGGATCCTGGATATGTTGAGCCTGGCAATCATCGAGGAGCGGATGAGTTCCGCCTGGCTTGTCGACCACGACGTCATTGAAGTACTAAAGGCTCTGCATGAGACCTTCAAAACGCTGTCCGGGGGAATTTACTATGAGTCGTTGCCGGACGGGCCGGTTCGCCAGGCGCTCTTCCGGCGTCTCAAGGAGGTGTTAGACGAGTTGATGCGGTCCGATCCAGGCGCCGAACGGATATTGAAGGTATCTGAAGCGCTGGATATCCTGGATTTTCTGACGGCCGTGGCTCAAGTTAATTCGAGCGAGCGTCCGAAGAGCCGCCGGTATCTCGATTGGATTTATGAAAGGTATGCCGCTCAAATCCCGGCGCAGCCATCCAGCGGGTTGATCATTCCGTGATGCAATTGAAAAAATCGAAGTGCGTGACATAAACGCGAATTTGGTGGCGATGTGGGCTATTGCTGATCCAGGTCTTCGACACTGATTTTCAGCGAGCGCAGGAACTTGAGATCCTGTGCTGTGACTTTCAGTTTCATTTCGCCGCTCTTCAGTCCATGTGCGGTTACTTCTTCACCATCGGTCTTTGAGCGTTTGTTGAAACCGATCGTGGCTTCGAGGACGAGAAATACGTCGTATCCCGCGTTACGGACATTCTGGATCGCTTCACTGATCTCTTCGGATTCGGACAACGCGTCATTTATCGCAGCGCCGAGCTCCTTCATCAGCTGCTTCAAATTTTCATCGAGTTGCATTTAAGTCCATCCTACTTACAATGATCGAATCTGGTCAATTCACAATTTACCCGCTTCCTTTGCCTGCCTTGATGGTAGGCTAGCCCTCTATCTCTGAGCACGTTTGTGACCGCGTGAGCCAAAAACTAAAAATCATCTTTGGCGATTTTCTCCGATCGTTACGGCAATTGTGGCTGGAGTTCATCGGCGGAATATTTTTGCTGCTCGGAATCTCCTTCATCCTTGCGGCGATTCAGGAATATCGCCGCTACCTGCACACACCTGAGGTCGGCACAGGACGCTTCCTCATGGTTCTTATCTCTTCCGGGGTCATGATCTTCTTCGCGCTTGAAAGTTTCTGGAAGTCAAGGAAGCCGCGCTAGTGAAAGGTTCGGCATATAGAGCTTATTCCGATCCCGAATTGGTTGCGATGTGTCTGGACGGAGACGTCCGCGCCTGGGAGACGTTGATGTGGCGCTACCGGCGGCTCATCTTTTCCATTCCAACTAAATTCGGCCTGCCCCAGTACGATGCGCTCGATGTTTTTCAAACTGTGTGCCTGAAACTTCTTGAGCACTTGCACGAAGTAAAGGACGATAGAAAGATCAGCACGTGGCTGGCGACCACGACGACCAGGCAGTGCCTTGCGATACTGACCACGAGGCAAAAAGAATTCGGGCAGCAGCCGGAGGTCGACGAACCGCTGGACCCGGCGGGCACGCTTGAAGATATCCGGCTGCTGGCTGAACGATACCAGCAGTTGCGGGATGCAGTAGAGGAACTTCCGGCCCGTTGCCGGTCACTGATAGAAATATTGTATTTGGACGTAAAAAAGTACAATTATGAACAGATTAATGAGAAATTGGGTATTCCGGTTGCTAGTATCGGCCCGATCCGGGCCCGATGTCTGAACCGGTTGCGGAAGATTCTGAATGAGCGGGGTATAAAATAAATTTTCCTGAAGGTGTATTTTTATAGCCCCTCGGCGCTCATTACTATAGAGAGTATGAATCTTGCGGATGTCAAAAATTAGGAGCGAAGGAATGCGACACGTAACTGTTGAGAATATAATTAATTACATGGATGGAAGGGGTACGGATGTCGAGAACTCGACACTCGAAACTCATTTGGCGAGCTGCAAGGACTGTTCAGAGTTAAAGCAGGAATTTCAGAATCTGACGGTTCAGCTTCAGGAAGACGCGTCTTTTGAGCCGCCGGTCGAGGCGGTGGAATGGGGTGTGAACCTCTTCCAGCCGGTGATGAAGCCGGCGAGCGGTGGGCTGCGTAAGATCATAGCTTCGCTGGTTTTTGATACCTTCGACCAGCCGATGCCTGCCGGTGTACGCCGGGTGGGGGCTCCTCCTCGTCAGTTGTTGTTCCGTGCGGGTGATGTGGATGTCGACGTGAAGATCGAATCCATGGAAGCGAACGATCGCATCACTCTTGTGGGACAGGTCTTGTCTAGTGCCACGAAGTTCTTCGATAATACTCCCGTGAAGCTGGAGTCCCACGGGATCGTCCGTTACCGCACACGAACGAATGTGGTCGGTGAGTTCTCGTTCGACGAGGTACCGAAGGATACATATCATCTTTCGGTAGACCTGCCAGAAGGGCAGATCACTCTCTTTTGCGTCCACCGCGGTAACTCCTGAGGAAGCTTTGCGAAATCAGAGGACTT
>DASXLG010000365.1 GCA_036496425.1 Terriglobia bacterium
CGACGCTGAAGTTCTTCCAGCATCCGTTTTCGTAATCGGGTCATAAGGTGTCTCCTTTGACCCCGAACTTTATTGTGGGATTATCTGGTTGGGTAAGCTAACGCAGCAGCGTCCGCCGCAGCAGCGGCTTCGTTCAAGTCGCTTCTGGGAAGTTGAGATTTTTCAAAGTGGACAAATTACCGCGTTACCGGAAATTGATCATTGTGGGAACGATCCGAGATATCGTGAAACCCTTCCACGCAGGATAACCGCCGAAGTTGCCAATCATGGCAAAGTCCTCACGACAGACATAACCTTGCTGGATTTCTTGGTCGGTGTGGGCGATTGGCGCGTAGAACGGGTTCCCGTCAGCTGCGAACGCTACTTTAGGAGGTGCACAACCGTCGTCTCAGTGTCGGCTGGATCCGGCGTCGGATCTCCGTAGATCTCCCACGAGTGCCCGGCGGACTCCCTCCGGTTCGCCGCCATCCATTTTCCGATGGCGTCGTACGCCTCGGTCATGCGGTTGTACGGCCCGCGGTAGACGGCAACCGCAGCTTCGCCCACTGGCGTTTCGGTCGCGTACACCTCTCCCGCAGTTTCAAATGTGCGCGTGACCTCGACGCCGAAGTCGCAGAGTATTGCTGCACCCGGCTGCTTCGCGTGGTGGTAGAGGAAAATATTGTGGCCGTCCGTCCACAGCCCGGGCTGGCTGCGGATGAAATCCCAGACCTTGCCCACCGCAGGCCCCCACGCCGAGCCAACCGCGCCCGGCGCGACCTCGCGGCGCACCACGGCCAACTTGCGGGGGTGAACAGTCTGTAGGTTGACGGAGACCGGCATTCCTCGATCATAAACCGAAATCCTGATCGCGTGACGCATTGCACAGGCTGTCCCCCTGTGGTCCAAGGGCCTATCCCGATGGTCACTCCTGGCTGGCGTCAAGCCGTCCAATCGCCCCCCTTCGGGACCTTGATTTATATGGCCGGATTTTTGGTGGCCACATACGGCCGGTTTTGGGGTGGCCATTGAGGTACACATTCCCACGATGTATGGCTGCATTCAGGAATGCAGGCGTGCATTGCCCAATGTATCGCTGCATTGGCGAATGCAGGCTTGCATTGACGAATGCAGGCTTGCATTGGCGAATGTTTTCTTACATTCGACGATGTTCGCGTGCATTCCGAAATGCAGGCTTGCACGATCGGATTCGCCCACCTGAACTCGATTTCTAAAATATATCTTTCCGGGTATCTATAACGTGAGGGTGGCCGGCATCTTATCAGCGGATTTTGAGTGGCTTTACCAGGATCATGGCGATCTGGTTTATGGCGCGGCTACAGCGTGCTGGGTTGGCGGGAAGATGCCGAGGATGTGACAGCGCGTTTTCAACATTAATGTTGAAAATTCAACCTTAATGTTGAAACGGTTTCTACATTAATGTTGAAAACCGGCGCCGCATTCCCAGCCACCGCGTTCGCATCCATTTGAAAACACAGCATTGGCCCTTGCGCTTCCGATTGGGCGCCGCCGTGCGTTTCAAGGAAGCCATCATGGACGCACGGCAGATAAACGACCACTCAGCAAAAATCAACCAGCAGACGAAGCGGCGCCTGACGCGCGCCTCCAGGCAAGACTCCGAATTCGCCCGCGCTCATGTGCTTCAGCGGTTTCGCCGGGAGCTGCAGGACCTGGCGGACGAAACATCCTGACCCCGGCGGTGATCCCAAAGACGCTGAAGATCGCCGCAACACCGAATTCTTACGGGAGAAGGTCCGGCCGCCCTTCTCGAGTCCATTGAGTTGGATCCCTGTTCTTCCACGCGGCCGCTCGCGGGCGGGCGCGCGCGAAACCGTAGGACGCGCGCAGGCTCAAGCGGTGTAAACCGTCAGCCCATAACCATGAAAGAAGTGTGTCTATGTCACTGACAGTATTGATTATCAAGGCCTTGATCAACTTCCGCCGTCTGACCGCGGAAGCCCTGCTCACGGCCTCCATGAAAGTCTGTGCGGAACTCCTTAACCCGAACTTCACACTGCCTCAGGCGCCGGCGCCGCCGGTCGATCAGCCGACTTTGAAATCGGCTAACGACACGTTGTCGACAACGATTCTGGCCGCGAAAGACGGCGGCAAAAAAGACATTGCCGCGCGGGATAAGGCCAGCGGAACCGTCGTCTACCTCCTGACGCAGCTCGCTCACTATGTCGAGGCGAACTGCAAAGGCGACATGACCATCTTTCTCTCCAGCGGCTTCCAGGCGGCGCCGTCGACCAGGACGCAGAAGCCGCCGGTTTCCGAATCGTTCCGTTCGCTCACTCCGGGGCCTGAACACGGCGTCATGAAGACCAAACTCGTGAAAATTGCGGGCGCGGTCAGCTACCTCGTGCAATGGGGTGTGGTGCCTCCGGGCGGCGGCACTCCGGCGTCCTGGACGACCTTGCCAATCGCCCGGGTGAGATCGGCAACCACGATCACCGGTCTTACTCCCGCCACCACCTACGCTTTTCAAGCCCGCCGTCACTCCGAACGGTTATACCGACTGGAGTGAATCCGTCACCCGCGTCGCCCTGTAAGCCGCAACAGGGGAACCATCCGGTTCCCCTGTTGAGAACATTGGATCAATGATCCAATCTCCTTAAACAATGAAAGGGGCTGTTTTCCGTGGCGGGTTGAAAAAGGGCGTCTTCACCACCGTAGCCGGGACGCGGTGCCGCACGGCTTCCACGGTGATTTCGAAATCCAGCACGGTTCCGGGCTTGGTAAATTCCCGCTTCAGCGTTGCGAGCGTGATCAGCTTTTTAAGCGTTGGCGACCAGGTCGTCGATGTGGCCTTTCCGATCTGATTTCCGTGTTTGTACACCGGAACGGCCACGCGCGAGGCTATAGCGGGCATCGTTGGGGGCAGACCTGCCGTATCGTAGACGCGTTCGAGACCATCCCAGTCGATCGCAAGGCCGGCGATTTCACGAGTGTGGCCGTCTTTACGGATACGCACCAGTTCATCGCGTCCTATAAAGTTCGATTTGTCGAGATTGACGAGCCGGCCCAACCCTAACTCAAAAGGCGAATACTTTTGTTCCTCGATGACGGCCTTCTTACTGCTCTGGAAATCGACATCGATGAGAAGAAGCCCGGCCTCGATCCGCGCGACATCCAACGCCAGCATCCCCACAGGGTGAATGTCGAAGGCGCGGCCGGCGCGGATCAGCGCATCCCAGACCTGGACGCCTTTATCCCAGTCCATCCAGATTTCATAGCCGAGGTCCCCCGTGTACCCGGTTCGGGAGATGTCCACGGGAACGCCGTCGATGGAGCCCTGGGTGACGCGAAAGTACTTCAGCTTCCCGATGTCGGCACCAGCGGCGGCACTTTGGAGAAGACTTCCCGATGTCGGGCCTTGCAGGGCGAGGGCGGCCACTTTCTCCGAGATGTCTTCGATCGTGAGGTCCATTCCATAGGCATTCTGATGGAACCAACGAAGGCTGGGATCCGCCGAAGTCCAGCGATAGGTATTTTCCGCCAGGCGGGAGACGGTGCCGTCATCGATGACCTTTCCGGATTCGTCGCACCAGGGCGTGTATATAACCTGCCCGGGAGAAACGGTGTTGATGTCGCGCGTCACGATGCGGTTCACCAGCTTCGTGGCATCCCGTCCCGAGATCCGGTATTTGAACAGCGGTGAAATATCGATCAGCGCGGCGGCATTCCGGATCGCATTGTATTCGTGTTCATGATGGGCTTCGAAGGCGCTGACGGTGTAGTAGCCGGACCATTCGCGGTAGTTCAGGCTTTCGCACAACGCGAAAGTCCTGGAATGAAATGCCGTTCCGATGGGCATGGCGATAACTGTATATTACGTTTGTAATGAAACCCAACAGGGGAACCACCCGCCGCCAGTTCGGCCGTCAGTTTGCCGGGGCGATTGGCTCGACCGCCACGGCAGCCGCGGCGCTGTCCATGCGGCCGCTGTTTTCGATTTCCACGAACGACGGTTACGTGCATCTCGGCTTCAACGAAAGCCCGTACGGCCCATCGGAGAAGACCTGGAGCGCGATCCGTGATTCCATTTCGCTTGGCGGCCGGTACCCCTTCGATCTGTCTTACGACAACCTCAAGACGCAGATTGGAAGATTTCACGGTCTGACGGAAGGCAATGTTTTGATCGGCGCCGGTTCGACGGAAATCCTGAAAGTGTGCGATGACCTGTTCCTCCGATCGAAGCCCCATCTGGTGGTTGCCGACGCCACTTATGAAGCGGTCTATCAGTACGCTGTGAACAGCCGTTCCAACGTCACGAAAGTCCCGCTGACGGGAGATCACCGGCACGACCTGGACAAAATGGCGGCTGCGATCCGGCGCGATACCGGCCTGGTTTTCATCTGCAATCCCAATAATCCGACCGGAACCATTGTGACGAAAGACGAGATGCAGCGATTCATGAATCGCGTACCCGAGTCCGTCACCGTCCTGGTCGACGAAGCGTACAGTCATTTCGCGGGCCCCGACTATGAAAGCGTAATCCGGTACGTGAAGGAAGGCCGCAGGGTTGTGGTCGCAAGGACATTCTCGAAGGCGTATGGTCTGGCCGGAATGCGTATCGGGTACGGGCTGGCGAAGGGATCCCTGATGGACGATCTGCGGCCATATGGGCTGGATTTCAACCTGAGCGTGCCATCGGTAGCCGCCGCGGAAACGGCCCTGGACGATACGCAACAGATCGACAAGACCGTCAAGGCGAATGGAGTTCAGCGTTCCGCTTTCTATGCGGAGATGAAGAGCGCCGGATTCGATTTCATCCCGTCTCAGGCGAATTTCGTCATGGTCGATATCCGGACGGAGGTCAGTCCCATAATCGATGAGTTCTGGAAAAAGAAGATTCTTGTTGGAAGGGAATTCCCTCCAATGACGAAATTTCTACGTGTTTCGCTCGGAACCGATGATGAAATGCAGCAGTTTTATGCCGCTTTCCGGCAGATCGTGCGCTAATCGGCGCTTTATACCGCTTCCTGGCGAGGACAGCCCGCAGACTCCGGCAAACTCACGGTAAACGACGATCCCTGGCCCTCACCCCGGCTTTCGGCACTGATGAGGCCGCCATGCATCTCCACCAGGTAACGCACGATCGCCAGCCCGAGGCCAAGTCCGCCGTGTTTCCGGGTTGTCGAACTGTCCGCCTGGCGGAAACGTTCGAAAACGTGGGGCAGGAAGTCCGGCTTTATGCCCGCTCCGGTATCCGCCACTTTCACAAGCACGGTGCCCTCGATAGACTTTGCCGATATCGTGATTTGTCCACCCTGTGGAGTGAACTTGAACGCGTTGGAAAGAAGATTCGAAAAGACCTGTTGCAGCCGTTGCGCGTTTCCCCAGACAAAGGGAACCCGTTTCAGGTCGGTGACCAGCGTAATGCCTCTCGTCTGTCCCACGGGTTGCCATGCCTGAACCTGGTGCTGCAGGATTTCGTCGAGGTTGACCCACTGAAAATCGAATTTCAGTTTCCCGGTGACGATGCGAGAGGCATCCAGAATGTCTTCCACCAGCTTGGCTTCGAGTTGCGCATTGCGCTCGATGACATCCAGGCCGCGCTCAAGCTGGTCGCCGCCGACGGCGCCGGTCTTGAGCATCCGGCTCCAGCCGAGAATCGGCGTGAGGGGGGTGCGCAGTTCGTGAGACATGATGGCGAGGAATTGATCCTTCAACTGGTCGGCTTTCTGCAGTTGTTCGTTGACGCGCGTCAATTCCGACGTGCGTTCCCGAACCCGGTCTTCGAGTTGCTCCCGCGCCTCCCGGAGTTGCTCCTCCAGACGCTTCTGTGCGATGGAATAGCGAATGGAGCGGTCGAGTAAGGACGCATCCAGGTGTCCTTTGACAAGATAGTCCGTTGCGCCGAGTTGCAGGGCTTGGGCTTGGGCGTTCGCGTCGTCTTCGGGCATCAGAAGGATGACTGGCGCTTTCGTAAACGCAAATTGTGAAAGCCGTTGGAATCCGGTACGTGCAGCGATTTCGTAACGGATCAGTACGGCATCGGGCTGGCCTTCCCGTAGTTTTCCGGCGGCGTCATCAAATGTCGAAGCCCGATCGAGGACAAAAGATGTGTAGGGAATCTCGAGTAGCAGGCGCTGGATTCGCCGATAGCCGTCTTCATCATCATCGACCAGCAAAACAAACAGCGGCTCTGTAGCCATAATTTTATGCTACATCACGGCTGTGGCGAGCCAGGTCCATTTCTCAAGTCATGCACGATCTTTGGGGGTGGAACGGATCTGCCACCCCGGCCAAGGCAAAGCGTTTGTTTTCAGCCGGCTTGCTGGAGGACCGATTCATGCAATACTGTTCGCTGTTATTGCGGGAGTAGCTCAAATCGCCAGAGCGCTTATCTACCTGATAAGAGGTCTAGGTTCAAGTCCTGGCTTCCGCTTTGTTGGGGGCATAGCTCAACGGCAGAGCGCCGCCTCATGTCGGGATTTTATTCTGATGTGAAACGGAAGGTGCGGGTTCAAGTCCCGAGGCCTCCATTCCTGCCAGTCGTCACCTATAATGGGCCTGAACTCATGGCTTCAGGCACTTCCACATATGACGCCGCCGTCATCGGCGGAGGACATAACGGTCTGGTCCACGCTGCTTACCTGGCACGCGCCGGAAAGCGCGTCGTCGTTCTGGAACGCCGTGATGTCCTTGGCGGCGCCGCGGTTACGGAAGAGATTTTTCCGGGATTCAAATTCTCCGTGGCTTCATATGTCGTCTCGCTCTTACGCCCCGAGATCATCCGCAATCTGGACTTGCCGCGGCACGGTATGGAGATACTGCCGCTGGACGGCACATTTACGCCGATGCCGGACGGCAATTATCTGTGGCGCGTCAACGATCATGCCAAAACCCGTCTGGAAATCGCCCGGCACTCCAGGCTGGATGCCGAAGCCTACGACGAGTACGGAAAGGCGATGATCGAGATGGGCCGTTTCGTGAAACCGATTCTCGCGATGACCCCGCCGGATCCAACTTCGCTCGCATTACGGGGATTGAAAGATCTGCTATCCCTTGCGCAGCGCTTCCGGAAACTGCCCGCCCAGGACAAATACAACCAGGTCCAGTTGATGACCATGAGCGCCGCCGATTTTCTGGATCAGTGGTTTGAAACCGACGTGCTGAAGGCAACCATGTCGGCGTCGGGCATCATTGGAACGTTCCTGGGCGTCCGGTCTCCCGGCACCGCATATGTTCTTCTGCATCACTACATGGGCGAAATCGACGGAGCTTTCCGTTCATGGGGGCTCGTGCGCGGCGGCACGGGCGCCATCTCCAATGCGATTGCCGCCGCCGCCCGCGAGGCCGGGGCCGAAATCCGAACGGAGTCGGCAATCGCGAAAGTCCTCGTGCAGAACGGCCAGGCCCAGGGCATTGTGCTGGAGAATGGTGACGAAATCCGGGCGAAGGTGGTTTCTTCGAGCGTCGATCCGCGCCTGACCTTCATGAAATTCGTGGGCGCCGAAAATCTGCCCGGCGATTTTGTCGAAGACGTGAATCGCTACAGATTTCGCGGGTCATCCGGAAAAGTCAACCTTGCGCTGGATGCACTGCCGGATTTCAAGTGCCTGCCGGGTTCCGGCGCACATCTGCGGGGCGCCATTTCGATTTCACCCTCAGTCGAGTATATGGAGCGCGCCTACGATGACGCGAAATACGGCCGGTTTTCACGGCGGCCGTACATGGATATCGTGATTCCGAGCCTTACCGACCCCTCCGTGGCGCCTCCAGGCAAGCACGTGATGTCGTGTTTCGTGCAGTACGCGCCATATCATCTGAAGGAGGGAAGCTGGGATGAAAAGCGCGAGGAATTCGGAGACACCGTCATCAATACAATTGCCGAGTATGCTCCAAACCTGCCGGACATCATTTTGCATCGCCAGGTCCTGACGCCGCTCGACATCGAAAGACGCTTCGGACTGACCGAGGGCAACATCTTCCAGGGCGAACTCTCGCTCGAACAGCTGTTTTTTCTCCGTCCGGTGCCCGGCTGGGCGCAATACCGCACGCCCATCCGCAACCTTTATATGTGCGGATCGGCAACTCATCCGGGAGGCGGCATCATGGGCGCCCCTGGATTGAATGCGGCCCGGGTAATCCTCAAGGAGTGGAAGCGCTGATGCCGCGGGACCGTGAGCGGGTGGTGATCATCGGGGCAGGACACAATGGATTGGTGGCCGCTTTTTATCTGGCGAAGGCCGGCTATGCGCCGCTGGTGCTGGAACGGGCGGAAATTGCGGGCGGTTCTGCCGTCACCGACGAGATTCATCCCGGATTCCGTTGTCCGGCGCTGTTCGATTTGCCGGGGCCACTGCTGCCGCAGATTGAGAAAGATCTGCAGCTGCAGAAGGAACATTTATTCTTCACGCCTGACGTTCAAGTGGCGGCGCTTCATCCGGATGGCAAGGTGTTGCGGATCTACACGGATCCGAATCGCACAGCAACGGATCTCCAGAGCTTTTCAGCGCAAGATGCGCGAAAGTTTCCGCAATTCCATTCGACGTTGCAGAGTTTAGGCCGCGTGATTGCGCCGTTGCTCAGCATCACGCCTCCCGATATCGATCGGCTGGATTTCCACGACTTCACGAACCTCGGCAAACTCGGCTTGCGCTTCAAACACCTGGATAAGAAAGATGCTTACAGCCTGTTCAGGTGGGGCCCGATGCCCGTCGCCGATCTGGTTTCCGAGTGGTTCGAAAGCGAGTTGCTTCGCGCCGCAATCGCGGCGCCGGGGCTCTTCGGCATGTCCGCAGGTCCGCGCTCCGCCGGAACGGTCGTCGGCCTGTTGATGCAGGCGGCATTGGGAACATCATTGCCGGTGAAGGGCGGCATCGGTGTGCTGACCGGGGTCCTGACCAAAGCCGCCGTTGCGGCCGGTGCGCAGATTCGCACAGCGTCCGGCGTGGCAGGCATCCGGATCGAAGACCGCCGGGCAACAGGCGTTGTCCTCGAAAATGGTGAAGAGATCCCGGCTGGAGCCGTCATATCGAACGCCGACCCCCGCCATACTTTCTTAAAGCTCATCGGCCCGGCTGAACTCGACCCGCAGTTCGTGATGAAGGTGAAGGCCTACCGGGCACGGGGAACGGTTGCGAAAGTAAATCTGGCGCTCTCGGGATTGCCGTCGTGCGCACATCTCGCCACGCAGATCCAGATCGGTCCGGACACGGATTATCTGGAACGGGCGTTCGACGCGGCAAAGTACGGTGAGTTTTCCGCGAATCCGTTCCTGCGCATCACGATTCCATCGATGATGGATTCATCCCTGGCCCCGAAAGGGGCACACGTCATGTCGATCTTTGTCCAATATGCGCCCTATCATTTGAAAAGCGGCAGTTGGTATTCCCGGCGCGAGGAACTCGGGGACGCTGTGGTGAAAACGTTGTCGGCGTATGCTCCGGAAATCGGCAGCCTTATCGTTCAGCGGCGGATTCTCACGCCGCTGGATATCGAGCGGAGATTCGGGATGACCGGCGGGCATATTTTTCACGGCGAACAGGCCTTTGACCAACTTTTTACGTTTCGCCCCCTCCTGGGTTGGTCAAAATACCAGACGCCGGTAAAAGGGCTATATTTGTGCGGTTCAGGAACCCATCCGGGAGGCGGAATTACGGGCGCGCCGGGGCTGAACGCCAGCCGCGAGATTCTGAAAGACCTGGGGTAAAAGGAGGAGCAGGGAAGCGTGCGAACATCCGGACGCATTGGCAGCATATTGATGGCGTTCCTCGCAGTGTGCGCAGTCACCCTGATACTCCAGGTGGTCGTTTCGATTAACGCCACAACTGTAGGCTTCGCGTATCTGATCACGATCCTTGTCATTGCCGCCAAGTGGGGCATCGTGGAATCGGTGCTGGCGTCGATTTTCGCGACTTTGTGCCTCAGTTACTTTTTCCTGCCGCCCTTCGGATTCGCGATCGCCGCTCCGGAAGACTGGGTGGCGCTTGTCGCATTCCTCGTCAGCTCGTTGATCGCCGGCGAGCTTTCAGACCGGGCGCGCCGCCGCACCATTGAGGCGAAAGCAGGACAATTGGAAATGGAGAAACTGTATTCGCTGAGCCGTTCGATCATGCTGATGGACGGCAGCGAACCGGTCGGCGCCCAACTCGCGAGGGGGCTCGCCACTATTTGCGAGATTCCGTCGGTCGCCGTCTATGACCGCGTTGCGGATGCCGCCTATGGCGGAGGGGATGTTCAGATCGCCGGCCTGGAATCGCGGTTGAGAGAAACGGCCCTCAGCGGAACTCAATCCAAGGACGAAGCGACTGAAACGCTCTTTGCTCCCATCACCTTGGCGGGGCAGAGCAATGGAAGCGTCGCAATACACGGCAGCGAGCTTTCGCAGACCGCGCTCAGCGCTCTGGTCAACCTGCTGGCGATTACGCTGGAGCATGCCCGTAGCCGCGATATAGCCATGCGAGCCCAGGCCACCCGCCAGAGTGAGCAGTTCAAGTCAACGCTTCTCGACGGGCTTGCCCACGAGTTCAAGACTCCCTTGACTTCAATACGCGCCGCGACGACCGCTCTGCTGGGGGCCGAGATACCGGATACCGACCAACAACTGGAGCTATTGACGATTGTCGATCAGGAAGCCGAACGCTTGAGCCGGCTGGTCACGGAAGCGACCCACGTCGCGCGCATCGAAGCCGGTAAAATCGATTTGAACCGCGAGTGGCATTTGGTCGATTTGCTGATCGACAAGGTGCTGGTGGAAACCGAACTTCAAAGAGACGGCCGCAAGGTCAACGTTTCAATTGAACGGGGCCTGCCTCAGGTCCGGATCGATTCCGATCTGATAGAGCTTGCCCTGAGGCAGCTTGTGGACAATGCCCTCAAATATTCACCCAGAAAGTCCGCCATCGACGTCGAGGCGAAATTAGCGGGTGAGAATCTGTCGATCTATGTGCACAATGAAGGCGAGCCGCTATCGGAAGCCGAGCAGGCCCGCATCTTTGACAAGTTTTACAGAGGACAGAATGTGCGGAGGCAGGTCGCCGGTACGGGGATGGGACTGTCCGTCGCGCGCGATATTCTTCTGGCGCACGGTGGCGATGTCTATTTGAGTAATAGTAACCAGCGCGGAACAGAGTTCGTTTTATCGATTCCGTTGGCTGCGCCGGAAGGAAAGGCCGTATGAGTTCCGCAAAAATAATGGTAGTCGATGATGATCCGCAGATCCGCCGGGTTTTGCGAACCGCGTTTGTCGCTCAAGGCTACGAAGCCGTGGATGCCCGCAACGGAGAGGAAGCGCTCGAGATGCTGCGCGAGGAGAAGGTCGACCTGGTGATTCTCGACGTCAATATGCCTGGAATGAGCGGACTGGAGACCTGCCGCGCGATGCGGGCAATGTCCGAGATTCCCATTGTCATGTTGACGGTTCGCGATGCGGAAGCCGATAAAGTCGAGGCCCTCGACGCTGGGGCGGACGACTACATGACCAAGCCTTTCGGTTCTCCGGAACTGCTGGCGCGGATCCGCGCGGCCTTGCGCCGATCGCCACAGATGGCGGAGATCAACCTCGTGAAATTCGATGATGTTGAAATCAATTTCACGACCCGCCGCGTCAATGTCGGCACCCGTGAGACGCGCCTGACGCCAAAGGAATTCGATTTACTGCAATACATGGTCGCCCATCCCAACGTTCCAATCACGCATACAAAATTGTTGCAGTCCGTTTGGGGACCGGATTACGGCGACGAAGTCGAATACCTGCGCGTTTTCATGAATCAGCTTCGCAAGAAGGTCGAGAAGAATCCCTCCAACCCGAAATACCTGCTGACCGAGCCGTGGGTGGGTTATCGCCTGCAGATCCCTGCAAAAATAACTAAATCATGATGTAACATTTATGCCTTGATCGCATCTTTTCCAATACTGTTCCTCATTTCTGCATGAACACGCCAAAACCTCCTTATTTCAGTGATGACAATCGCGCTGCCGCCACGAAAGTTGTCGTAGCCAGTACGGTGATGCTGACGTTTATCTCCTTCTGGAGAGCGGCGGCAATCGTTCTCAACGATTTAGGCTCGAGCGTTTATTACGTCGGCGGTATTGTCGAGCAGGCCATCGGCCCGGCCGCGCCGTGGTTCATCATCGCCGTCATGCTGTTTGCCTTTGCTGTCCGTTCCATCTACATGGAAAGCAGCAGCATGTTTGTCCGCGGCGGCGTTTACGTCGTGGTGCGCGACGCCATGGGACCGTTCGTCGCGCGCATGTCGGTTTCCGCCCTCCTGTTCGACTACGTCCTGACCGGTCCGATCAGCAGCGTCAGCGCCGGACAGTATCTGGCCCGGCTGGTGAACGAAATCAGCGAACTCCTGCATCTGGCGTTTCGCATTTCACCGGGACAGTTCGCGATTGTTTTCGCCCTTATCGTGACGGTTTATTTCTGGTGGTACAACATCAAGGGATTGCATGAGTCGAGCACGAAAGCGCTCCACATCATGCAGCTGACGACCGTGATGGTCGTGATCTTCCTGATCTGGTGTACGCTCACTCTGCTGCTGCGCGGCCCGGCGCAATACCCGCCGTCGCCTCTTCCGAAGAACCTGCATTTCAGTGAAGAAGGACTGGGCTGGTTCAAAAACACCTGGTGGCCTACAATTCCGGTCGTTGCCGTCATCATTGCGTTCGGCCACTCCGTGTTGTCGATGAGCGGATTCGAAACGCTGGCTCAAGTTTATCGCGAAATCGAGTACCCGAAGCTGAAGAGCCTGAAAATCACGGGTAATATCGTCTGCATCTACGCGGCAATCTCGACGGGCGGAATCATCCTGCTGGCGTCGATGATCATTCCGGATGCCGTGCGTAAGAACTACGTCGAGAATCTTCTCGGCGGCTTGACGAACCATCTGGTCGGCCCGGAGTTGCTGCGCCTGGGCTTTCATATCTTCGTCGTCGTTGTCGGCGTGCTCATTCTGTCCGGCGCTGTGAACACCTCGATCATCGGGGCCAATGGAGTGATGAACCGCGTTGCCGAAGACGGAGTTCTCGATCCGTGGTTCCAGAAACCGCACCGCCGTTTCGGTACCACGTACCGCATCATCAACCTGATCACGATCCTTCAGTTGATTACCGTGGTTTTGAGCCGCGGGCAGACCTATCTGTTGGGCGAAGCATACGCCTTCGGTATCGTCTGGAGTTTCTTCCTGAAGGCGCTCAGCGTTATGGTGCTGCGCTTCCAACGGCACGATCAGGAATACAAAACGCCCGGGAATATCGTTATCGGGGGCAGGGAGATCCCGTTTGGACTGATGGCGACAACGCTGGTGCTGTTCTTCGTCGCCGTCGCGAACCTGTTTTCCAAACGGATCGCGACCATCTCGGGTGTGTCGTTTACTGCGGTTCTGTTCATCATCTTCACGATTTCCGAAAAGCGCAGCCACCGGAAGAGGAAGAAGTCGGACCATTTCGAGCAGTTCAATCTCGATATGCGCCCGGAGATTTCCTCCGATTCCATTCATGTCCGGCCGGGATGCGTACTCGTCGCGGTTCGCGATTACAACCGCATGCAGCACCTGCAATCGGTCCTGCAGAAGACCAATATCCGGAAGCACGACATCGTCGTGATGACCATTCGCGGCGTCTCCAATGCAGGTACCGGAGAATACCTGCTCAGCGAAGAACAGCTCTTTACGGAATACGAAAGGGAATTGTTTTCGCGCGTGGTGTCGCTGGCCGAAAAGGAAGGCAAGCCTGTTGAATTGTTGACAGTTCCGGGCCTCAACCCATTCGATGCGATGGTGCGGACGGCGGCGACGCTGCAGGCTTCCAGGCTGGTGAGCGGCGTATCGGCGCGCATGGATTCGGAGGAGCTGGCCCGCCGGATCGGCGCGGCATGGGAACGATTGGCGGAGCCGCGGCATCCGTTTTCCCTCGAAATCATCTCGCCGGACCGCCCGTCCATCTTCGTTAACCTTGGTCCCCATCCGCCCAGGCTCTGGCCGGAGGACGTCGGTCTCGTCCATGATTTGTGGCTCGAATTGAGCGACGACTTCGGCAGTAAATTGCACCACCGCGACGTTGTGGGTGTGGCGCTGCGGCGGATGGAGAAAGAACTCCGTTCGAAGGAACGAACCGAGGTCATTACGGACGTCCGCGAAGAGTTGGAACACCGGCCGAAGGAAGTGAAGGAAGTCGGCGAACTGCCGTCCTGAAGGTGGTACCTGTCGTGCAACACTAGCGAACATGATGCCCGGAGGACACCTCGCGACCGCTGTGGCTTTGGGTGGCGTTGCTTATGCCACAACGGGTTCCGTTGAAGTGGCTGCAGGCTGTCTGGCGGGCGGCTTTCTGATCGATGTCGACCACTATCTGGACTACCTGTTCTTCGAGAAACAGTGGCGTCGGCCCAGTCCTTCCAGTTTCCTCCGCTATTACTTTTCACTCAGCCCCGGAAAACTCGTTTTACCACTGCACTCGGCCGAGTTTATGGCGCTCCTCCTCGGACTAATCCTGGTGCATCCGTGGCCACTGCTTGTCGGGTACTGGGTTGGAGCGCTGATGCACCTGACATTCGATGTTCTGGTCAACGGCGAGGTCGGGCTGAAGCGGCCTGTCCTGTTCTATTTCTTTTCGTACCGGGCACGTTATCGCTTTGCGTCGTCCCATCTCATCCGTACCGATGTTTCGGTTCCATCATCGACCCGGCCTGTCCGCGATTTCTTCAGATGGAAGCCGGTCGAAGAACCAGCCGCACAGACCGATCTTGCACATAAGGTCGTCACAGAGCGTTAGGTTGCTGTAGGCGCGGTGTGACTCAGCCGCTCCGCGGCTGCGCACCAGAAGGTGGTATCTGAATTCTTCGCTTTCCCGCGTACAATTGACCTCTATGGAATTCCAGCTCAAGCGACTGTCCCCGGAAGCGATCCCGCCTGCGCTCGAGAGAGCAGAGCGTTACCGGCTGCTGAATGAGCCCGTGCAGGCGGAAAGCATATGTTTGGATATCCTGGGTGTGGATCCGGAGAATCAACAGGCGCTCGTCCTGCTGCTTCTCGCGCTCTCCGAGCAATTCGGAGAAAACATCACGGACAAGCTGGATCGCGCCTGGTCGCTGCTTCCGAAGCTGGACGATCCGTATCAACAGGCTTACTACCAGGGCATTCTGCTCGAACGGCAGGCGCGGCTTTACATGCGCAGCGAAGTGCCTGGCGCGAATTTTTCCGCGTACGACCTGTTCAGCGAGGCAATGCGCCTGTATGAAAAAGCCGAGCGGCTGCGGCCGCCCGGCAACGATGAGGCCCTGTTGCGATGGAATACCTGCGCCCGGACGATCACCGGCGCGAAGCTGCAGCCCCGTCCGATGGAGGATTATCCACCGCGGCTCGGTTGATCAGGCCGCGGGCCGTTCGCCTTTGGCGTGTTCGCCTTCAGCGAATTCCTCGATCATCTTTTTGTTGAACGCCGGGATATCGTCGGGCTTGCGGCTGGTGACGAGACCTTGATCGGTCATGACTTCCTGATCCACCCAGGTTCCGCCTGCGTTTCGAATATCCGTTTGAAGCGAGGGCCAGGAAGTGACGGTCCTGCCCTGAATGCCTCCCGCGTCAATCAGCGTCCACGGGCCGTGGCAAATCGCCGCTATGGGTTTGCCCGTATCGACAAAATGTTTTACAAACTCGACGGCCTTTGGATTCATGCGGAGTTTATCGGGATTCATGACGCCGCCGGGCAGCAACAGCGCATCAAAGCCTGCGGCATCGGCGGATTCCAATGGAACGTCGACCGCAACGGTTTTGCCCCAGCGTTTCATATTCCAGCCCCGAACCTCCGTCTCCTGTGGCGAAACAACCTGAGTCTGAGCTCCGGCGCGGTCCAGTGCTTTGCGGGGTTTGATGAGTTCAACTTGTTCAAATCCCTCATCAACCAGAATGGCAACTCTCTTTCCAGACAGATCTTTCTTGGCCATGAGATTTCCTCCGGTTCTCTTATCTTTGACGTCCGCCGCAAAAAAAAGGACGCCAAAACGGCGTCCTTTGGGGAAATAGGAAGGGGGACCCTAACTCTTCGATTTCGGCTTCACTGTGGTTTTGCCGGACTTGGCTGCCGAGTCCGCCGGCAATTCCCGAACGGCAGCGGCGATATTGTGGTTGTTGACTTCGCGATATTGTACGGAAACGCGAGTGCCTGCAACCAGAGTACCGGTCCGCTCCGTGTGAGTATCGAGTGCGAACTTTGTTTGCGCAGCCTGGCCGCGAACTGACCTGTAAATCACAAGCTGGTTCGATTGGATCGAAGTGATCGTACCCTGGGTGAAATGTGTTGCAGGTTGGGGAGTTTTCGCCTGGTGAGAGGCGGGAGGGGTAGAACTCGCCTTGCCGCCGTTCTGCGCCGCAGACACCGCGACGCAGAGTGTGGCCGTCAAAGCGATCAGCAAAGGAAATCTATGAAGCCATAACTGCATTCAGACTCCTCACCTTTTTCATTTAAGCGAACGTGTATTAAAGCGTGATTAAGGTGGGATTAAATCGAGTTAATCAAGCAGGAAAGGTGACGCGAAATGTGCTGCCCCTGCCGGGATTTGTTTCAACATCGATCGCACCCTGATGCTGATCGACAGCCCATTTCACGAGGCTGAGACCCAGGCCGACGCCGTCGGCCCGGTTGGCGCGCGACGGGTCCGCGCGATAAAAGCGCTCGAAGATCCGGGGAACCGAGTCGGCCGGGATACCGGCGCCGTCGTCCTTTACCTCCAGCGTGCGGTGCTTTTCATTTTGCGAGACGCTGACGGCGACGTGGCCGCCGGATGCCGTAAATTTGATCGCATTGTCGATAAGGTTCAGGACGATCCTTTCGATCCAGCCGGCATCGCCCGAAATGATCACGCCGGGGTCGCAATTCCATGACAGGTTGACATTCTTCGACGCGGCCACCGGTTCGAGCTGCTCGGCGAGCGATTGCGTCATCGTCGACAGATCGACAGGCTCATGAACAATCGCCACTTCACCCGACTCCGCCCTCGCGAGTGTGAGCAGCTGGTTGATCATTCTCGTCAGTTTCTCGAACTCTTCGAGCTGGCTTGCGAGAACCCGCCGGTATTGGCCCGCCGTGCTGGATTCCATCAGCGCGATTTCGGCTTCACCTCGCAGCACGGCAAGCGGCGTCCTGAATTCATGAGAGATGCTGGCGGTGAACTGCTTCATCTCCTCGACCGCCTTTTCGAGGCGGGCAAATGTCCCATTGAATTGAATGGCAAGGTAATCCAATTCGTCGCCGGTCCCGCGAACCGGCAGCCGTTGATGAAGCTGCGAAACGCCGATCTCCCCCGCCGCTCTACCTAACGCGGCAACCGGCTCAAGCGCCTTTCGCGCCATGAACCAGGACGCGATTGCCGCCAGCAAAACTCCCGTTGGAATCAGCCAGGCCAGCGCCTTGATAAAGGAACTGACGGTGTCTTCGACCGTCTGCATGGAGGCTCCGACGACCAGGAGGTACGAATTGCCGTTCACCTGCACGACTTCGTTTCTCAGGCGCAGCTTGCCCTCATCCGTCTGAACATCGAGAAAGCTGGTTTTGTTTTTCGCATACTGAGCGACGTCCGATGCGGAAAAAACCACTGCAGTTGCGCGAAATTCATCCGACTGGTCGAGCAAAACTCCGGTTTTTGTGTCGTAGACCTGGTAATAACGCGTGGCGGTGCGGACAAAGGTGACCTCATCGGGGTCATCCGGATCAAAAGTAAAGACCGGCTTGCCCTCCTCGAACAGCAGATAACTGTGCAGACCCTCCGCGCGATCGACGACCTCCGTCGTGAGATCACGATTGAGTCCCACGTTGAGAACGTTGTAGTAGATAAACGCAAAACCAGTCAGCAGGACGCTGACGGTGATTGAATAGAAAAGCGTTAGTTTCGTTCGCAGCGCAAGCGGCCTCATGCCGTCCCGTCGCTGAGCATGTATCCGACGCCCCGCACCGTGTGGATGAGCGGCGGCTGGAACCCTTTATCGATCTTGTTGCGCAGCGAATTGATGTGCACATCGACGACATTGCTGACGCTGTCGAAGTGGATATCCCAGACGTGCTCCACGATCATTGTGCGCGTTACCGGACGATGCACATTGCGCAGCAGAAACTCCAGCAGCGCGTACTCTTTGAGTTTGAGGTCGATCGGCTGGCCCGCGCGCCGCACCTGCCTGGTGGCGGTATCCATCTCGAGATCGGCGACACGGAGGCGTGGATTCTCCTGATTCCCACGCCTCAAGAGCGCGCGAATGCGGGCCGACAACTCTACAAAGGCGAACGGTTTGATGAGGTAGTCGTCCGCACCGGCATCCAGGCCGGCGACCTTGTCTTCAACCGCGCCTTTGGCTGTCAGGACCAGCACAGGCAGCTTCGGCTTTTTCGTGCGGATTTCCCGAAGAACTTCAAGACCCGGTTGCCTGGGAAGCATGAGGTCGAGAATGATGAGATCGTAATCGAAGGCTGTGGCGTTCCTGACCGCTTCGACGCCGTCGTAGACGGCGTCTGCAGCATAGCCTTCCTGCTGAAGCCCCTTCTGTATAAAGCTGGCAACCTTCTTTTCGTCTTCGACGACCAGGATTCGCATCGCGTCCATTATAGGACGCAATCGTTTATCCTACGCGGCGCGTCGATATTCTTCGTCGTGCTCCACGAAGACTACCGACTGTCTCGCTTCGGTCACGCGTGCAAGAGCGTACGCCCCAATGCCCAGCATGATGTCGCGCACCGCAATGTCATAGAACGTTCCGGTGCTGATGAGATTGATTGCAATGGCCCACAGCCAGATCATCGCGATATAGCCGAATATTCTCGTGGCCCCGAATAAGATGGCGAGACCTACAATGATTTCCACCACGCCGGCAATGTGCATGAAGCTGAGCGGCGTAATCGGGAGCATTCGTTGTGCGGCCGGGCTGAGGTATTTTTCCCAGTTCACAAGAATGTTCGTGAATTTGTCGAGACCCGCCAGCAAGGGGCCGAGCCCGAATGCGATCCTCAAGGCCCAATATCCGGCGTTGAGTTCCCTGGATACCAACATACGCACCTCCTATTTAGTAGGACCGCCCTGAAAGAAAAAGGTGTATTTTCCCAACCCCTAAACCCGCTCGTCACTTTCAAAACCAATCAAGTTGCTGGATTTACCCGTCAACGACGTTGTCTGGTCCGGCCCGATTTCCCGGAACTAGCCGGTTTTATTAGGCTCTTTTTTGGCATAGAAGATGCGGAAGAGCGCTTGGCTCGAATGAGGGAGGCTTTTATGAAGACTTTAGTTATCGGAGTCGTGATCACTATTGTGTTTTTGGCGACCTGCTTCGTTTCCACCATGCAACGCATCTGGTAAAACGAGGGGCAAGACGCCCCTCCCCCTCCTTTTGCGTCACCTTTTGGCAGGACACCTGCACCCAATTCATCAATCCCTACACTAAAGTTGCACGGAGGTGCCGAATGCATTTTCTGTGGATGATTGTGGTTGGTCTGATTGTCGGCTCGCTCGCGAAGCTGATCATGCCGGGACACGATCCCGGCGGAATTATCGTCACGATTCTGCTTGGCATTGGCGGTTCGATCGTTGGCGGTTCGATCGGGTATGCGGCCGGTTGGTATCAGACGGGTGAACCTGCCGGCTTTATCGCTTCGGTCATTGGCGCCTTAATTATCCTCGCGATTTACCGCGTTATCGCCGGACGCAGACCGGGCGGTGGCAGCATTCACCGCGCTGCGTAGCATGCAACCGATGAACCCCTTGAATACAATTTCGGGCAGTGATAGTGTGTCGAGCCGTGACGTTCCCCCGAAAAACTTTCATCGTGGCACTGGTGTTGCTGGGCGCAGGTCTGGCCTATGCTGTGCAAAAACCGTTTAAAATCGACGTCGACCTGGTTATGGTCAACGTTGCCGTCAGGGATTCCGATAACCGGGCCGTGACCAATTTGAAGGCCGAAAACTTTCAATTGTTCGAGGATAAAGTCGAGCAGAAGATCCGTTACATCTCCAGCGAAGCCACTCCCGTCAGTCTCGGGCTCGTGTTTGACCTGAGCCGCAGCATGGAAAAGAAGCTGCCCTTCGCCAAGGAAGCTGCGGTGAAGTTTCTCGAATCGGGAACTCCCGACGACGAGTACTTTCTGGTGGAGTTCTCGAGCCGCGCGAAGCTGGCGCAGGGCTTTACCAGCGACATTGCCCGCCTCCGCGACAAACTCTCGCTCGAACCCGCCCAGGGAAATACAGCGCTGTACGATGCTGTATATCTCGGGCTTGCGCAGCTGAAGCGGGGACAGAATCCGAGAAAGGCCTTGCTGCTCATCACCGACGGCGAAGACAACCACAGCCGTTACAGCCGCGGGGACATTCGTGAATTCGTCCGGGAATCCGACGCTCAGATTTACGTCATCGACCTGGGCCGCGCCCTCGTCGGCGAACTTGCCGACATGACGGGCGGGCACTCCTACCGCGTATCACCGAGCGACCTGGAAGAGACCTGCGAAAAGATCGCATTGGACCTGAAGAGCCAGTACGTCATTGGCTACGAACCGACCAACACGAGCAAGGATGGGAGATTCCGCAAGGTTCGCGTCAAAGTCACGCCGCCGGCCGGAATGGGCAAACTTAACGCCCGGACGCGCGAAGGGTACTACGCGCCGAACATCTCCAACAACGCTTCCGTCAACGATTAGGATTGCGCTGATCTGCCCAGAATCCCGGATAGAGCGGCACGAGCTGCATGGTAGCCGCACATCCCATGCACGGCGCCCCCGGGAGGAGTGGACGACGAGCAGATGAATAAGCCGGGAACCGGAGTCCGATACGGGAACCGCCGCAGTGTCGGACGGGCAAGGACCTGCCGGATATTCATCAAACCGCCGCTGATATCGCCGCCAATCAGGTTCGGATTGTACGCCTCATAGTCGGTGGCCGATATGGTGTGCCGGCCAATGATGCAGTCGCGGAATCCGGGAGCGAACCGTTCGATTTGCGCTTCGATGCGGCCGGTCATGTCTGCCGTCGATCCGTTCGGGACGTGACAATAGCCCCATGCCGTATGCTGGCCTGCCGGCGCCCGCGACGGATCAAACAACGTTTGTTGCGCAAACAGTACAAAAGGACGCTCCGCGATGCGGCCTTCGGCCGCTGCTTTCTCAGAGATGCTGATTTCTTCGAGCGTCCCGCCGATATGTACGGTTCCGGCGCGCAGGCATTCTGGCGCCTTCCATGGAACGTGGCCGCTCAGCGCCCAGTCGACCTTGAAGACACCCGGGCCGTGCCGGAAGCTTTCAAGCTGTTTCCGATAAGATGGGGAAAACCGGTTTCCGGTGATCGCAAGAATCTCTCGAGGCGCCAGATCGAAAAATACAGCCTTCGCCGGTGGTAAATCGTGAAACGACTTCACTCGCCGGCCTGTGAATATCCGGCCTCCCAGGGATTGAAGATGAGCCCCCAGCGCTTCGGAGAGTCTCTGGGCTCCACCCTTCACGATCGGCCATCCCCCGGCGTGGCCAAGCATTCCGAGGATCAGACCGAAGGTTGCCGTAAGCGCAGCGTCGAGCGGCATGTTCGAATGGGCGGCGATCCCGCCAAACAGCGCCTGCGCCCTCACGCCGCGGAATTGTCGCCGGGCAAAACCGGAGGCGGCCTGAATGCCCTGAATTCCGAAGGACGCCATCAGAAATGGATGGCGAGGGATGCGGATGAGCGGCGAAAGAAGTTCAGGCATCAACTCGTCCGAATGTTCGGCAAGCGGCGCAAAGCATCTGGTATACGCGCGGGCGTCGCCGCCAAGCGCGGCGGCTGTGCGCTCGACGGATTTTTCTAAAACCGCCGCGGTCCCGTCGTCGAACGTGTGCGCCAGCGCCGCTGCGGGATGAATCCACTCCAGACCGTATTTGGCAAGGGGAAGACTGTTGAAGAAAGGCGATGCAAACGCCATCGGATAAATGGCGGAGCAAACATCATGAATGAAGCCGTTGAGCGTGAATTCAGCCGAGCGCGCTCCGCCGCCTATGGTGTCCCGCGCTTCGAGGACGCATACGGAATGACCTGCGCGGGCAACCTCGATCGCCGCCGCAAGACCGTTCGGACCAGATCCAACGACCACTGCTTCAAATTCCACCGCTTCATTGTATATGTTGGGGGTTTAATGCCCCGCTATCGCGGCTCCGGACAAGCCGGACCATGCCCGATTCGATGCCCAGATGGTCAGCCAGCGGCCGGACCTGAATGGGCCCTGCGCCGTGCATTCTGACTGACGATTCAATGGGTCATCGCATAGATTACGTAGTTGATTCCGAATTTGTAGCCGAGCGCGGTCATGGGCACCGGATAAAACGCATCGTCCGCGTGTTCCCAGGAATCGCCCATGTCGATATTGAAATTCATGGCGACCATCATGCGCTTGTGGTCGTCATAGATCGCGCGCCAGTGCGCAGGGCCCTGCATCTGCGCGTAGATTTGTCCGCCGGGTCCAACGCGGAGGTGGCGGTCACCCGGGATCGCTGTCTTTTTGTCCAAATCGTAGAAGATGTGCATCAAAGGATCGTCATCCGGAATTTCGACGATTTCCCGATCCGGGAATACTCGCCGAATGGCTTGCTCGAAGATCGCCCAATCGCGTTCTCCATGGAAATCGTCGACCAGCATGAAGCCGCCGCGAACCAGATGTTCTCTCAGGTTTGCGGCCTCCTTGGCCGTCGGATTCCAATCGCCGACGCCGACGGCCTGAAGGAACAGAAACGGATATTCAAAAATCTGGTCGTCGCTGAGTTCGACAAACGCCTCCCGATCGGCGACTGTGATGTTCGTCACGCGGCGAAGAGCGGCGAAGAAGTGCTCTTCGGCATAGGGGTAATCGATCGCCCACCAGGGGTTACGGATTCCATGCGATCCGCCGCCTCCAGAAGTCCGGTATTTCACCCGTGCCATCCGGAACTCGGAGCCTGGATGCTGCTCAGGTTCGGGGATCGGGTCAGGAAGGACGAAGGAATTGCGGAACTGAGCAAACGTGTTGATCGCAAGAATAGTGATCAATCCCGCGACGACTCCGAAGGTCATACCTCGCCGTAACATGCCGCAGGCATGTTAGTTTCTGCGAAAGCGTTTATCAAGCGCGCTCAAAAGAACTTTACGGCGCCGCGAAATGCGCGAGTGCTTGGGCGGAGGGCCAAACACTTTGCCGTGAGACGGGCATTGGCAGGCGGCTGTAGACAATGTGGTTCAACTGAACTGCAAATTGTGGCCACGCGCGAGATGAGCTTCGTGTAATTCGCCGTGAAGTCCGTCGCCGCCCGAAATGACAATGGGACCTCATTATGAAATACTCAATTGATCGTGAAACGCCTGTGTATCGTCGTTGCCCTGCTCGGTTGCGCCGCGCCTTCGTTTGCCCCCCGTGGTGCGGCTCAGAACCTAAAGGTCGATGTCGATCTCGTGCTGGTGAACGCGACCGTCACCGAGAGGGGCGGCGGTTACGTGATTGGGTTAAAGAAGAAGGATTTTCATGTATGGGAAGACAAAGTAGAGCAGCAGGTCGCGTCTTTGTCCACCGAGAGTGTTCCAATCAGCGTGGCCATAGTCTTCGACATAAGTTATAGCATGCAGTCGTTCGGGGCTTATGCCCGTCAGGCAGTGCTGACGTTCCTCCGCGCTTCGAACCCAGAAGACGAATACTGCCTCATTTTGTTCAGCGACAAACCACGCGTCCAAATCGACCTGACCAAAGATATTTCAAAAGTGGAACAGCTGCCGTTTATCCCCTATGAAGCCGTCACGGCCCTGTATGATGGCGTCTACCTTGGAATGGAAACACTCAAAAAAGCGTCTTATCCGAAACGGGCATTGATCGTTGTTACCGACGGCGGCGAAACACATAGCCGGTCCACCTTCTCAAATTTGAAGGATTCTGTCGGAGAACAGAACGTGCAGATTTTTTCCATCGGCGTCGAAGGCCGTATTAACGATATCGTGCAAATGACGGGCGGGTACGCATTCCACGGTGCGTCTTTGGATGGCCTTTTTGAGAAGATCGCGATCGAACTGAAGAACGAATACGTCATCGGCTATCACTCGACGAACCAAACCAAAAACGGAAAATGGCGCAAGATCGAACTTAAGGTCGACCCCCCTCCCGGTCTTAGCAAACTGAGCATCCGCGGCAAAACCGGCTATCATGCCGCGGCGCAGTGACAGGGCCTCAAAGTTTGTTTCATTCTGCCAGCTCTGCGCCGTGCTCCTCCAGGAGTTTCCTCAGAATGGAGCGGTGGCAGCGATTTTCGTTCTCGCAGTAGCAACCTACTGAAAAGCTGGTTTGATGCGACAAAAGCGCAAGCAGGTCCAGCAGCCGCGAGGCATCCGGCTTGTTCATTTCCGCCCGATACTTGCGCTCGAACACCTTCCACGACTTCTCGTCCTCCGATCCCAGTATGAAGCTCACCAACTCCTGGCTGGGGGACAGGACGGGCAACCAGACATCGTAGAAGTCGCGCTTCGCGAACTGTGTTTTCGGCACGCCGCGCGGCGGACGGCGGACGGTGCCGAGCCGCAGGCCTTCATGGCGCTTCCGTGGGGAGCCGAGTCTGACGACATCAACAGGCACGTTCGAAAACCTCCTTGAGAACCCGAATCCCATTTTCTACTGTCGAAATCTCGAATCTCCCATAGAATCGAAGTGAATGCCCGGCGTTAACGAAAATACTCCCCCGACCGCATCCGAGCCCGCGCGAAGGGTAAGCGTGAGCCATGACGACCTGCTGAATTCCGCCTCCGCTGATGAAGCGGCGGCGGCAAAAGAGAGCTCTTCTCGATGGGATAAGAAGTCCCTCCGCAAATTATTCATGATTCCACTTGTCGTTGGAGTTGTCGTCGCGGGCGTCGCGTTCGGCCTACCCCTCGTGTTTGCCACCAAGAAGGAGCCGCGCGAAGTTCCTCCTGAATCCACCATACCCGACCAGAAACGAAACGGCGAAATTTAAAGTCCGGCTCACTTCAGGAATCTCCGCGGTTAGCGTCAGACGAACAAGGAGAACGCGATGTAAGCTTTATCCCGGTGTTTCGGGCCAATTGTATAGGTCGATCTCATTTTTCACGGCAAAATGAGATCGATATGAGCAGTCCTTATCAAAGAATTCTCCCTTCGCCTAAATCAACTTTTTTCCTTTTTGGAATGCGCGGATGTGGAAAGAGCATGTGGGTTCGCGGACAGGGACTCGCTTCCCATACCATCGATCTATTGCGTGAGGATCTCTACCAGCGGATTCTCGTCGATCCTCTGGTTTTTTCCGGACAACTGGCATTCCTGAAAGCAGGTTCCTGGATGTATTCTGGTTTACACGGGCCATGAACGTCTGAAAACCGATGATGGAATCGAGGTTTTCCCGGCCCTTGATTTTGCGCGCCTCCTCGCGGATGGCACCCTGTTCTGAAGCCAGGGAACATTAAACTGCAAGACTCCCCCTGACATCCCAATCTCATGAAACTTCAACGAGCCTTGACGCGGGGTTTCAATGTGTGCGAATGTGCTATCAGACTAGTACAATAATAAACGTGATTTTTCGATTGAATCATTCCTCAGGCGTTCCTCTCTACATACAGATCATGGATCAGGTGAAGCACGCCGTGGAAACAGGCGCGTTACGACCCGGGGATCAACTTCCGACCATGCGAAAGCTCGCTGAAGACCTGGTAATGAATCCGAATACCGTCATCCGGGCTTATCGGGAATTGGAACACGGCGGTGTCCTTGAACTCCGGCATGGAGCCGGAGCATTCATCAGCGATGCAGTGGTTGGCCGCTCCCGGGTAATGCGAAAGGCTCAAACCGCCGCTCAGTCGGCTATTGAGCGGTTGGCGGCATTGGGTCTGAGCGAAGAGGAAATGCGGAGAGTACTGGAGAACGAATTAGCGTCGTTCCGTTCCGGGAGTCTCATGAAGAGGGAAAATGAGTAATTGGGTCATTGAAATAAATGAACTCCGGAAGTCGTTCAAGGGCAAACGCGCATTGGACGGCCTTGATTTGAAAGTCCCGCCGGGAAGCATCTTCGGTTTTCTCGGCCGGAACGGCGCGGGAAAGACAACCACCATCAAGACCTTGATGAATTTCTTGAAACCTGACAGCGGTTCGGCCCTTGTGTTCGGGCTGCCGGTGACAGGCGGCGCCGCCGGGATCGATGTTCGCCGGCGGATCGGATTTGTCACCGAAGAGAAAGAACTTTATCCCTACATGAACGTGGAACAGATTATCCGCTTCACCCGGCCGCTCTTTCCGCGTTGGCGAATAGATCTCGAAAAACGTTATCTGAAATCCTTTGATCTTCCGCTGAAGACGTCTATTCCTGATCTTTCGAAAGGTATGCGATCGAAGCTGACGCTGTTACTCGCAATTTGCCATAGCGCTGATCTCCTGATCCTCGACGAACCGACGGATGGTCTGGACCCATCTGCAATCGAAGAAGTACTGCGAGAGTTGGTAACGCTTGCAGCCGATGAGGGAAGCACCATTTTCTTTTCATCCCATCAGTTGCCGGAGGTCGAACAGATTGCAGACCGCATCTGTATCGTGGATCGCGGCCGCGCGATTGTCACGGGGCCGCTGGACGATTTGAAAATGAAGTACCAGCGTGTACAAGTGGTGTTCGAAAGAGAGCCGTCTTCGCCTGTGCAATGGGTGGATGGAGTGGAGCGAGTTCATCAGGAAGGACGCATGATCTCAATACTGGCGAGCCGGAACATCGACGCTATCGTCGAACAGGCTCGGTCCTTACCTTGCTCATCCGTCGAGCGGTTTCCGGTCACGTTGAAAGAGATATTCCTTGAATCTGTCAGGAGCAATTGAATGCTTTGGTTAAAGGGTTGGCTTGAGACTCGATGGCGCTTCCTGTTTTCACTGGGCTTGGGAACATTTGTAGTGGTTAATGCTTCTGTGAACACTCGACCTGAGGTCCTGGTGAACGCCCTTCCCTTTTTATGTGCGGCTGTAGCCGTCATGCTGGCCGGCGCAGGGATAAATACACAGTCTGCATTCCGGGGCACGAAAGGCCTGCATGGCTCGATGTATTTCACGCTGGCGCTGCCGGTAAGCCGTTTTCGTCTCCTCGCTGTACGAGCCGGAATCGGCCTGATCGAAGCCATGGCCGTCATCGTTCTGATTTGCGGAGGACTCTGGGTCGTTGTCCCAGTACTGAGAGAACAATTGACGTTCACAGCCGCGCTCGGCTATGGATTTGCGATTGCCATATCCAGTTCCGTCTTCTACTCATTATCGGTATTGCTCGCAACTGTTCTGGATGGTCAATGGCAAATCTGGGGAAGCATGATCGGCATTGGGCTTTTTCAATTCATCTCCGTTCGGTTGCCGCTTCCGCCTGCTTTCAACTGGTTTCTGGCCGCGTCGTCGCTGGTGACACATGTATTTCCGTGGCCGCAGATGGGATCGTCGGTCGTTACCGCGGCAATTCTGTTGTTCGTATCTATGAAGATCGTGCAGTGGCGCGAGTACTAAGCGATCTGTTATTTCGTAATAAGGAGAATCAATGAAAAGACATCTCGCCATATGGATTGTTTGCGCTTTGCTGCCGGCAATGGGTTTGGCGTTTGGCCAGACTACGCCGGCCTTGACCTTCGAAGTAGCGTCGGTCAAACCGGCCGCCCTTGACATGGCAAAACTGGCGGCGCAAATGCAGGCTACCGGACAAGTGCCGAAAATTGGCGCGCACGTCGACAAAGCCCGAGCGGAATATACGTTCGTGACGCTCAAGGAGTTGATCGCAACTGCATACAGTGTGAAGGCCTTCCAGATCAGCGGCCCGGATTGGCTTAACGACCTTTCTCTGCGCTTTGATATCGTCGCGAAAATGCCGGATGGAGCGACCGTGGATCAGGCGCCCCGGATGCTGCAAGCGTTGCTGGCGGATCGTTTCAAGTTGACGCTTCACCAGGACACGAAGGAACACCCGGTCATGGCGCTGGTGGTGGGCAAGGGAGGACCGAAGCTCAAAGAGTCGCCCGCCGACCCATCGCAGGATTTCAATGAGAATACCCCTTTGAAACCCGGCGAAACTGAAACCAGCACGCCGCAAGGGCCGGTACGTATGACGGTCAATCCCAAGACTGGCAGCAGTGTCGTTAACATGGGGAAACGCGGCGTCTGGACCCAGCAAGTCAGCCCCAACGGAACAATGCATCTTGAAGGCAATAGAACGACGATGTCCGCATTTGCCGATATGCTGACGCAACTGACGCAAATCACCGGTGGAGGCGGCGCACAGGTCGTCGACATGACCGGTCTCAAGGGAAATTACACGGTAGCATTGGATTTCTCGTTGGCCGACTTGATGAGGATTGCTCAAGCAGTGGGGATAAACGTGCCGCCAGGCGGAGAAGCCGGCCGCGGCCAGCCAGCCGCAGCTTCCGATCCCGGCGGTTCCTCATCCGTCGCCGATGCCGTGCAGGCGCTCGGCCTCAAGATGGAATCCCGCAAAGCGCCTACCGAGCAGTTGGTTATCGACCACATCGAGAAAACGCCGACGAAAGATTAGGCGGGAGGGAAATCAGGGGTCGCACCCCTAAT
>DASXLG010000366.1 GCA_036496425.1 Terriglobia bacterium
CACAGCAGAAGTCGGCGAAGGCGCGGCCTGCGATGGCGCTCGCGAACATTCAGGAACATCTCCGCCGGATGCATGAAATGCTCGTAGCGCCGGTGGAAAGCTTTTTGAAGGATGCCGCCGCTATTGTCTTCGTTCCCTCCGGCTTTCTGCACTACCTGCCGTTTCACGCTCTGTTCGACGGAACCGCGTATCTGACAGATCGCTTCACCGTCGGCTACGCCCCGACCGCCACAATCTACCGGTTATTCATGAACAAACAAAGCGCGCCATCCAGACAGGCCCTCCTGATCGGCGCGCCGGACGATGAGGCTCCGATGATTTCCGACGAGATCGAGAACATCGGTTCTGTGCTGCCCGGCGCGCGAACCTTTATGGGGCCTGCAGCGACAACGGAATGTCTCAAGCGCGAAATCCGGACCGCCGGCATCGTTCATATCGCCTGCCATGCGACCTTCCGTCCGGACAACCCGATGTTCAGCTCATTTCAACTGAGCGACGGACCGGTCAATTTCTTCGATATATACAACCTGCGGACGACGGCAAGCCTCATCACCCTCAGCGGCTGCGGAACCGGTTTGAGCAGCGTCGTGGCGGGGGACGAACTGCTGGGACTCGTTCGAGGATTTCTTTATGCTGGAGCAACCTCAGTGGTGCTCAGCCTGTGGGACGTCAACGACCGGACAACGGCGGAACTGATGCAGACCTTCTACTCGCAACTCACAGGAAACAGAACAATTGCCGGAAGTCTGAGGGCCGCCATGCTGCACCTCCGCGAACAACATCCCCATCCTTATTACTGGGCTCCATTTCTGGTCGTGGGCAATCCTGCGGCATCTTTTTAAAAAACTTTTCGGGCCACCATACTTTTGTTGCCCCGCCACAGCACTTAACTCAGCAAATAGAGCAACTGCTCTACGAACTAAAAAGGGGCTTAACTATGAATAACGAATGGATGAATCAGGAAAACGAACTCGCAATCGAAATCGAAGAACTCGAACAGAAGATTGTTCCGCAGTCCGCCGCCACTTTCATCGACTAAAAGAAAGCAGAGCCGCAGATTGCGCAGGACGGCGCAATTCTGCAGCACAGCCGCAGACTGCACATGGATGAAGGCAGGTCTGCGGCTCTTCGCTTTTACGCAGCGCGGTTTTCAGCGACGCGTACTTTGTTGTGAATTTCTTTCACTCCCGTCACATCATCCACGACGTCTTCGGCCAGATACTTCATGCGCCGGTCGGTCACTTCGCCCGTCATCGTCACGACCCCATTCTCGACCTGAATATCCATTAGGCTTGCGTCGATCAGAGAGTGCCGCGACAAATGCTTGCAGATCTCGTCGTGAATGCGGTCGTCCGCGCGCTTGTATCCTTTCGGTCCCTTACCCTTGTGCGGCCCGGGATGTTTCTTCTCCAGAAGCGGGTTCTCATACATCCCGGTAACGCTGTAGAACTCCGCTCCGCCGCCGTACATGGCGGAACTGAAAACACCGCCCTGATATGGCGTTCCCGCAGCCGTTCCGTAATGTTCGTCGTCGTGCTGATTGGAGTGTACCGTATCCATCCATCGTTCGAAATGCTCTGTATCCCAATCTTTAGGCATGGCTTACTCCTTTACACGTATAGAGTGCAATCGGTAGGCCAAAAGACGACACAATTCAAAACAAGGGAAATGAGCCGTGCTGGACTCGAACCAGCGACCCTCTCATTAAAAGTGAGAAATCGCCCTATAACGCCGGGTAACACCTGTCTACTGACACGGCACTTATCCTTCTGATAATAGCGGTTTTATTGGCGTTTTTCGTGAACTTCGGGTAACGTGCGTAAACATGGGTATACGGCATGCCTGTTACCCCAATCTGTTACCCGGAGGCCTTCTCACAATGGCGAAACGTGGTCTGACTGCCAAACAGGTCGAGCACATCAAATCCGATCCCGAGAAACGAATTGAAATTGCCGCCGGCCCGCCGGCCGGGCTGTACCTGGTTGTCCATCCGACGGGTTCGAAATCCTGGGCTCTTCGATATCGATGGCGCGGACGGACTCACAAGCTCACGTTTCCTCAGCCGTATCCAAACCTCTCCCTGGCAGGAGCGCGCGGAGAGGCAGAAGCGAAAGTGGACGATGTGAGAAACGATCGCGACCCATCCGCCGTTCAAACCGAAGAGATCAAACAGGAGACTCCGGAGAGCGTCAAGGCCGTCGCCGATGAATGGATTAAGCGGTATGTGAAAGTGAAAACCGCCGAGCGATCACAGGACGAATATGAGCGGATCCTGAACAAAGAAGTTCTCCCGCTCTGGAAGGACAAGCTCATCACGGAGATCGGCAAGCCGGATGTCCTACGCGTCATCGATGGGCTGATGGACCGCGGAACTCCGGCGCTGGCTAACAAGACTCTCGCGATCGTCAAAGCATGGATGGAATGGGCGGTCAAAGACCGCGGCTACCTCCCGATCTCACCGGCGGCGGGCATCGGATTGCCGTCTGATCCGATCAGCAGAGAGCGAGTGCTCGAGCCGGGCGAATTGGTCGAAGTCTGGAACGCCGCCGACGCGCTCCGTTATCCGATCGGATCTTTTGTACAGTTCCTCGCCCTCGTGGCGCAACGCCGGGGCGAAGTCGCAACTATGCAGTGGGCAGACATCGATCTGAAGAACGCTCTTTGGACGATACCGGCAGGAAAGACGAAAAGCGGCCGCGTGCATGACGTACCGCTTTCGAGGCCAGCCTTGAAGATCATCGAGAACCTTCCGAAGTTCACCAAGGGGGACTATCTCTGGACGTCGACCAGCGGCGCCCTGCCGATTAATGGATTCTCGAAGGCCAAAAACCGAATCGATGCCGAAACGCTTGAACGTCGCAGCGCTGCTGGACTCAAAGACAATATTGCAGACTGGACAATGCACGATTTACGGAGGACCGCTGCCACACTGATGGCGAAATCCGGAGTCTTGCCTCACGTACTCAGCGCGATCCTCGGTCACTTGATGCCGGCGGCGGTCACATCGAAGCAAGCGGCGCACATCACGGGGATCTATAACCGTCACGATTACCTTAATGAGAAGCGCGCGGCGCTCGAAGCGTGGGCGAAGTCTGTGTTGAGTCTCACCGGCAAAAAGGCGTCGCGCGGAAAAGCAGCCACAGCTTAAAAGGCCCTACCCTGTCCATCATCGAAGTCATGCTCCGTACATACGTAGGGGCGGGTAGGCTGGCCAGCCGAGCCCGGTGCTTCCCCATCGGAACCGCCCTCCGCAAATCACGGGAAAGGTGATTTCAATGCAGAATACAGATGAATCCCGCCGCGCCGCCGCCGAACAATGGCTTTCGAATCGAGCCTTAAGCAAACTCGCCGGGACCGATCAAGAACTCGCCCAGATCGAAGTATTCCGCTCGTTCAATCTTGCGCTTCGTTTCGCGGTGAAAATAAGAACCGGCAACAAGCGGAATGCTGCAAATTTTTTTGAAGATGGAACTTACACTGCCGCCGATTTCGATCTTGCTGTGAAACTGTTCACGATCGCGAGAGATTCACGAGGGCGACAGCAAGATGATCTGCGGAAGACCTTCGGCCGCCTTCACGCCGAAACAGGACTCGATGCAATTGAGCAGCTAGGCCCATGGGGGGACTTCATGTTCGAGCAGCCTGATCGAATCCTGAACCCTGAAGACATGCGGCGGGCATACGAAGCTCTACGTCTCGAAAAACAAAGGCATCGCGAGAATGGCCGAAAGGGCGGCAAGAATGGAAAGGACCGCGATCCACGATTGGTAAATTGCATCGTGTCGCTGAGAAAGCTCTACCCAGACATGTCGTACAAAGACCTCGCGGTCCAGGCCGAACTCGAAGGATTCGGCGTTTCCGGTAAGACCGTAGAGCGTATTTTGAAGAATCCTTAGAGACAGAAAGCCGCTTCCTGTCCATAGCCTCCGGGATTACCGCTTTACAGTTGTGCTCACATATGGGCACACAGCAACACGATTCAATCACACTCCTTCGATACCGCGATCTGGTTGACCGCAAGATTGTCAACAATCGCATGACTCTTCGTCGGTGGATGGAGCGCGGTAATGATCCATTCCCGGCAGCCATCCAACTTTCAGAGAACTCTATCGCCTGGTACGCTTCCGCCGTCGAAGCTTGGCTGGAGCGTCGCGCGGCCGCGAGCAACACCGGAGACGCGGCCTAATGACCGACTCCGAAAAGCTCGCGGCGGCCATCATCAAAATGCTGGACCGTCAGGCATGGCTTGCCGAATTGCGCGAACGTCAGAAGCACGAGCGGAAGATTCGACGCGAAAAGGCCAATGTTTCGCAGCCGGCGGAAAACAGGCAGGTGCCGGCATGAGTTGGAACCAGTGGGACCACGCCGCGCGGTATACCTTCCTGAATCAGTTGAAGCGACCGCACGTCAATCTCGATACCGCCATCGCGGAGAACCACGCGAAATTGGTAAAGCGGGGAATCGATCCGGGCGGACCTATCCCCGACAGTGACACCTTGATGGCGGTCGATCAACTCGAAACGCTCGTCGATGCCCAGGTCGAAGAACTAAAAGCTGGGATCCAGGCCTATGACGAGCGGCTCGCAATTCAGGCGGAAGCGGTAGACGAGGGAAAAACGACGGCTGAACGTGCCGCAGACGCACTGGAGCGGCCGGAAAGGTTCCCGGGTGAGCATGAAACGGCGCGCGCCTGGCTTCGACTGTATGAACCGCCGAGGCGGATTTTCAGGAAGGTGTGTGCATGAGCGATCGCTACACCCTGGAAGTCCCGGAATTCGGTATCACTTTCATCGTCGATAGACTTCGCCGAGAACGCAATGAACTCATCGGCGAACTCACCGTGCGGTGCACCTTACCGGGCGCCAAGACCGTCAATGGATGTCTCAGCACAGCGGATTTTAATTTCTCGAGTGCTCGTGCTCGGCAAGATCGCGCGAAATTGCTGCAAGAACGGGCTCGAACCAATGGAAAACCCGACTGGTACGGGCTCCTTGAGGAATTCTGCCAGAAGGTGTTCGAGGCCGAGCGGGAAGGCGATCCTGCTGTCGATCTGCGAACCCTGCCGAAGCCAGAACCGGACGATGATATTCGTGTTGATGGGCTGACCTTTCCGAAGAGACATCCGAGCATTTTGTTTGGCGATGGCGGTGCCGCGAAGAGCTACTTCGCGTTATATGTCGCTGCTTGTCTTGCGCGCCGTGGATTCAATATCGCGTTTTTTGACTGGGAACTGTGTGGCGAAGATCACCGTGGACGGCTGGAGCGGTTCGGGCCCGACATGCCCCTCATTCACTACGTACTTTGTGATCGGCCATTGGTCACAGAGGTTGACCGCCTACAGCGCATTGTCCGCGAACGCAAGATCGACTATGCCATTTTCGATAGCATCGCTGTCGCCTGTGATGGGCCACCTGAAGCCGCCGAAGTGGCCGGCAAGTACTTCCGGGCCGTTCGCCGGATTGGATGTGGAAGTCTGCATATTGCCCATGTCTCGAAGTCCTCCGAATCATCCGAGGACAAGCCGTTCGGTAGCGCGTTCTGGCACAACCTCGCGCGCTGTACGTGGTTCGTGAAGGGTGCCGATGCGGACCAATCGTCACTCCGTCTCGGCTTCTATAACAAGAAAGCCAACCTTGGACCCATTCGGCCGGCGGTGAGTTTCCTCGTTTCGTTCGCCGATCAGCGCACGACATTTGAGCGCGTCAGCATCAGCGAGTCGCCAGATTTAGCCGGAAAACTGACCATTGGACAACGTCTGACCGAAATTCTCAAGCACGGCTCAAAAACTGTCCAGGATGTGGCGTCGGAACTCGAAGTTAAACCGGACTCGATTTACAAGACCGTGCAGCGTAAGGACAAGCAATTCATTCTTTTAGAAGGTGGCCGTATTGGGCTTCGTGGGTAGTGGACATGT
>DASXLG010000367.1 GCA_036496425.1 Terriglobia bacterium
ATTGGCGGGATCGAGATTGTCCCAGGCAAAAACAGTGTAGTCGCCGGGCGCGATGCCCTGCACAGTGAAGCGGCCTGCGGCGTCTGTCGAAACCTTCTTATAAAGGTCGTCGCGATTGCGGCGGCTCTCGTCGGGTATAAGCGTTACTGAAAGGTTCGCCGCAGGCTGCCGGCCGGCATCCGTGACGGTGCCGGTGACTGTCCCGCCATTCGCCGCAAGCACGATGTCCAGCGTGCCGCCGGCCCGTGGATCTACGTGCAGACCGTCTGAGAGAACATCGGTGGAGCCGAACCGGACGGATTTCAGATATTGATTCTGGGGGATCTCTTCGACCAGGACCGAATAGTCGCCTTCGATCAGATCGACGAAATCGAACGCGTCGTTCCCCTGGAAATCCGCGAAATCGCCAAAACCCTGAGAGGTGGAGCGGGCGCCCTGACCCAGTACGCTCACGATCGGATGAGAATCCACGCGAGTGCCGTTGGGCAGGCCCTCGATCGTCAGCCGTCCCGCGAGATTGACGCTGGGTTCCAGGTTCACCGTCACGTCAACGTCCTGATCGCCGACGTCGACTGGAATGCTGGCGCCGGTCCGTCTGGTGACGTCGTTTGGGCCTCTCTGCGGGGAGCCGCCGGTTGCGATGAGAGTGTACGAGCCGGGAGGGACCGCGGTGAACTGTCCGTCGCCGTTGGCATTTGCCGCCGCGCGTTTCACATCCATCGCCGCAGCGGCATTCCTGGGAACGAGCGTCAAAGCCGCCACGCGTTGCGGTCCGGACTGTCCAGAATTTCCATCAACAACGGTGACATGGACACGCCGCCCGATGGATGGATTAAGCGTGAAATCGACGCCACCGTAATCCGCGCCCGGCGGCAAGTCCATCGACGACGCACGCTGCGGATCCGGCGTGCCCGGGAAATATGTCGGCACGACATTTTGACGCACTCCGGAATTGTCCGGAAGCGCGAGATGAACGGCCACGGCTCCTTCGACTGTATTGATGAATATGTCATTCGAGCCGCCACATCGTATGTAGTACCGGCCAGGTGGCAGCCAGAAGAGCCGGTACTCCCCACGATCGTTGGTGCTGATCGTCTTCACCTGGGTTAAGGTGCTTCGCCCACCGGAATAGGAATATCGAAGAGCTTCCACGCTTACGGCCCCTGCCGGCTCGCCATCCGCATCTGTGACTCGTCCGGATATCGCACCGTAGGCAGTCATGGTGAGGTTCAGATCCTTCAGGTTTGCGGCGGGTGCAACCGTGATCGCGCTGCCGGCGCCGTCGCGGCTGTGTTTCCCGTATGCGGCATCCATGTAGCCCGTACGCTTGGCCTCCAGCCGGTAGCGGCCGGCCGGTATCGATGGAAATAGAAAACTGCCATCGGAGCCGGTCAACACCGAGGCTGCCGCTTGCTGCCCGTCCTGTTTCAGCGTGATCGTGGCTTTTGACACAGGATCGCCGGCCGTCGTCTTCACAATTCCGGCGATAGAGCCCGGTTGAAACTGGAGCAGAGCAGTAATGATGGCGATCGGAAGCATGTTCATCGCGTTGGAATAATCCTAACTCCAATTTGGCCTCCATTCCCCGCCTTTTCAAGGCCGGGTGCGCGAGCGATCAAACGTTAGAACGCTCGGGCGGGGCGGTTACCAACGAACCGCGAAGCGCACCTTTTTTGTTGGAGTTACTAACCGCCCCGTCTGCGCCGCTAAGAACGGGACCATTTTGTTAGGGGCGCAGCCACCCCGCCTTTGAAAGGCGGGGAATGTCCCTCTCATCGACTTTTGTGCAAAACCTTCCTCAGGTCGATGCCAGGTTCCTGGCGCGACTATCGCACGAGCTTCTTGACCGCATCTCGCACCCGCCCAAATTCTCCGGTCTTCGGATCGACGAGTTCGAAATGTCCCGCCCCCTCGAGCCTCACCAACTCCGCATCGTCGCCGCGAAGTTGCGCGGCCTGAGCGTATCGCTCGCTGATTTCAAACGGGACGCTGCTGTCGGCGGTGCCGTGAAATAACTTCTGCGGTCTACCCAGCGGCAGCCGCTCGATCGGCGAGGCAATGCTGTAGCGAGCCGGAACTTCATCCGGACTTCCGCCGAGAAACTCCGCCACCACATTCTTGCTCAATTTCAATTCCCAGGCGCGGCGAAGGTCCACAACCCCGGCAAGCGAAACCGCTCCAGCAATCCAGCCCTTTTCCGCCGCCAGCCAGAGCGCCAGATGTCCGCCGGCCGAATGACCGATCGTGATAACGCGTTTCAGATCGAGCGCGAATTCGGCTGCGAGCGACGTCAGATGATCCTCCGCCGCGACGACATCTTCAAATGTTCCGGGCCAGCCGCCTCCCGGATCGCCGATCCGGCGGTACTCGATGTTCCATGTCGCGATCCCATCCGCGGTCAGCGCCTCGCAAATCGGCTCGATGTAATCGAGGCCGTAGCGGTTGCGCCAGAATCCTCCGTGAATCACCACCGCAACCGGCGGCTTCGCCTCATCCGGCACACGCAGGTCCCCGAATTGAAGCGGTTCCTTGCCATAGAACGCACGGCGTTTTTGCATTGGCTTCAGGCTCGCCGCCGGGCAAAAAACTCCCGCAGGATTGCGGCGCATTCGTCTTCGCGAATTCCCGTCACCACATCCACGCGGTGATTCAATCGCGGGTCCGTCAATACGTTATAAATGGAGCCCGCCGAACCGGCTTTCGGATCGACGGTCCCGAAAACCAGGCGCGCGATGCGGGCGTGAATCATGGCGCCGGCGCACATCATGCAGGGTTCCATGGTGCAGTACATGGTAGCGCCCGAGAGCCGGTAGTTCTTCAGCGTCCGGCTGGCTTCACGCATGGCCATGATTTCGGCATGAGCGGTGGCGTCGTGCGCCGAGATCGGCTGATTGAATCCGCGGCCGATGATTTTGTTATCGAAGACAACGATCGCGCCCACCGGCACCTCGTTCAGGGACTCGGCCTTCGCGGCTTCCGCCAGGGCCAGATGCATGTACTCCGAGTCGGATTCCATGTACATGGCCGCATGCTACACTGTGGAGCATCGGCCATGAAATCGGTTTCCAAGCTGGCTTTGCTATTTCTGCTTTTGCCGGCAACCTTATTCGCTCAGCCCGGCGTCCGGATGTCTGCGGATTTCCTGCCGCTGGAAGTAGGGAACCGGTGGGAGTACGACGTCTTCAATGAGGCCGGGACGAAAGTCGATCACCTGGATTTCAGTGTCCAGGAATACCGGATCGTGAGCGGCCGCAGTTTCTATGTCCTCAATCAATTTCCGTTCGCCAGCGAGGGCGACAAAATCCGGCTCGTCCGTTATGACCGGCAGGAGCACACATATCTTCGCCTGCTGGACAACGACGAAGGCCCCTTGTTCCTCGCGGACGGCGCGCGTGTCGAAGTGTTGAAAGCGGACGATTCCGGCCTGCCGTCGAAGTTTGTAATGTATGGCGATCTGGTCGACCTGACGTTTCAGCGGGGTATCGGCATTGTCGAAGCCCGAATGCATTCCGGAGCAGTCGAGATCGCCAAGCTGACCGCACTCCATACCAGTGAACAACAGCTGGCCGATGCCAAGGCCGAGGGCGCCCAGATCTCTACGCAGCCGAAGCCGCCTCAACAGACAGCGCAGATTCCGCCGGGACAGCCGCAGACGCAGCCGGGCCAGCGGCCGCAACAGGCTCCACAACCACAGCGGCCGCGGACCGAGATCGAAAACGTGGCCAAGGCCACCGAAGAGACCGTTGCATTGGATGTGCAGGCCAGCGACATTGCCGGCGGCACGAAATTCCTGCTGACCGTGATCAATACCACGGACAAGCTCATACCGTTCAATTTCACCACGGGACAAACGTACGATTTCGTCATCACCGACGCAAACGGCCAGGAGATCTGGCGCTGGTCGCGCCGGATGTTCTTCACCCAGGTCATCCGGCAGGAAGCGATGCGTCCGAACAAGAACTGGACTTTCGAAGTCACGTGGAACCACCGGGACAACGAGCTCAACATCGCCCATCCCGGCAAGTACACGGTCGTTGGCAGTATCGCCAGTCATCCGCCGATGGAATCCCCGCCGGTCGTGTTCGAAGTTCACTAGTGGAGAGCAGCGTCGATAACGTTTTCAGTGACAAGCGGGTCCAGCGGGCATTCCGCTTCATCGCAGAAAATGAGCCCGCCATCGAAGCAGAACAGATCCGCCTGACTCAGATACCGGCGCCGCCTTTTGGCGAGAGCGAGCGGGCCCGCGCCTTCGCTGATGAATTGTCGCGGGCCGGCTTGCGGCCCGAAGCGGATGGGATTGGCAATGTCGTCGCGGCATACGACGGTCCCGGCAGGAATCCGGTTGTGGTCGGCGCACATCTGGATACGGTTTTTCCGGCGTCGACGCCCCTGGAATTGCGCCGGAAGGGCCGCGCGGTTCTTGTTCCCGGAATTTCGGACAACGGTTGCGGCATTGCTGCGTTGCTCTGGATGGTGCGGGCGGCAAAGGAAGCCGGCATTGGATTCCGGCGTCCAGTGATTCTGGTCGGCAATGTCGGCGAAGAAGGAGAAGGGAATCTTCGCGGCATCCGTTACCTGTTCGAGAATCCGCGCTGGGACGGCCGCGGCTGCGAGTTTATTGCGATCGACGGCGCCGGATTTCAGCGGATCACGCATCAGGCGCTCGGCAGCCGCCGGTTCCGCGTGCACCTGGCGGGTCCGGGCGGCCACAGCTGGGCGGATTTCGGGCGGCCGAATCCGGTGCAGGCCATGGCGTCGGCAATTCACCTGTTCTCGACGGCAAGCGGCGTGCGCCGCAGCGGCGAATCGTTCAACTTTGGATTGGTGCGCGGCGGCATTTCGGTAAATGCCATTCCGCGGGACGCGGTCATGGAAGTCGATCTCCGCTCGATCGTGGCGCCGAATCTCGCTGAACTGGAGAAGCGCTTGCGCCGCTGCGTTAATGAGGCCACACGCGCGTCCGGCGTCGAGTGCCGGATTGAGCTGATGGGCGAGCGGCCTTCCGGGATGACGCCCACCGGGGCGCCGCTGGTTCAGGCTGCAATGGACGTCACACGGCGGCTGGGGTTCGAACCGCTTCCCGACGTCGGATCGACCGACGCAAACCTGCCGATCTCGCTGGGCATTCCGGCGATTGCCCTGGGGGGCGGGGGGAGCTCCGGAAATGTGCACACTCCGGAAGAATGGTTTGATCCGGCGAGGCGCGAGATCGGTATTCAGCGGTTGCTGGCACTTGTCGGCGTGGTCGCCGGATTGGACTAATCGTCTTTCTTCCCAGTGAGCGAGAAAAGTATTCCCCGGAGATATGAATCGAGCTCGGCCTTTTCCACGTTTTTTCGAATGACGGTGGCGAGTTCGGTATCCGGGCTGTCGATGATCGCTATGATTTCGCTGATCGACGTTTCGACCCGCGAAATTTCGGCTTTGATAGCTTCGGTATCGAGTCCGCTGCTGCTGCCGGCCTGAGCGGCGCTCAGCCGCGAACGTTCGGATTCGAGAAGCGAGCTTGCGCTCTGGAGTTCCCGGGTGAGCTGGGTTTTCTGGAGGATGGCTTCCTGGAGCCGTTGTTCATACTGCATGCGGAGCTGATCCACGACCTCGGTGCTGACACGCTCGCTGGTTTCCGACATTCGCTGGAGCTGCTGTTCCAGCCGCCGCCTCTCGGCGTCCCAGGAAGTTTGGGCGTCCTGCATCTGGCGCTGCAACGCGTCTTTCTCACTCTTGAGATCCTGAAGCTTTTCCTGGGAGGGGTTCGGTGCCCGCGCCGCAGCTTCATAGCCTTGGATTTTCGCTTCGGCCTGAATGAAGGCCTGCTGGAGCTGTGCCGCATGATCGTTGAGCTGCCGGCGTTCGGTGTCCCACTGGCGGGCGGATTCTTCCAGTTTGTGGATCTGACCGACGAGCTGTTCCCGCTCCGCCGTCCACTTCGCCAGCGTTTCCTGGAGCTGGTTTTCAAGGTCGCGAACCTTGGGATTGACTTCGGGAGCTTCCCCTTTGGGTATCGGGCGGCCCATGATCTGTGCCGCCCGCCGGAGCTTCACCATCTCGCCCGCCAGCTTCAGCCGCTCCTGTTCCCACTCGGCCTTTCCGCGCAGAAAGGCCTGTTCGAGCTCTATTTTTTCCTTTGCGATGCGGCTGACTTCGACTTCGAACTGCTCCTTGACGGACTGGGTCGCGCGCATCGGATTCGACGCCCGGGCAATCGCTTCGGCGACCGCGCCTTCGAGCCGATTCACCTGGGATTTGAGCTGAGCGCGCTCGGTCTCCCATTCGGCGGCGGCCTTCTTCACTCGTTCCTCGGCGGCTTCCTGGACCTTGAGGATCGAAGCGGCATCCGCCCCCTTGGACTCCGCCGGGGCTGCGGTGCGCTTTCGAGCCAGCGCCGCTTTCGCATCGGCGAGTTCGGATTCGAGCTTATCGATTTCCGCATTCAGTTTGCGGCGCTCGGTACGCCATCGTTCCGCCGCCTCTTCCATCTCTTCCAACTGCCTGCGCAGGCCGTCTTTCTCCATGCGCGGATTATAATTCATGGACCCGAGAGGAGTTCTTATCGAAGTACGAAATCCGGTTACCGGGGAAGTTGTCGGGCAGGTCGCCGAGACAACCGCCGGTGATCTGGCCGAAACCGTGGAACGGGCACGCCAGGCGCAGGCCAGGTGGAGAGCCCTGCCTTTTGCCGGGCGGGCCCGGATTGTCCGCCGCTTTCACGATTTGCTGCTGTCCCGGCGTGAAATGGTTCTGGACACGATTCAGTCGGAGACCGGAAAGGCCCGCCGGGATGCGCTGGGCGAGATCGTGACGGTTGCCGGAACCGCTCGATATTATCTGGCGAATGGCGCCGGGCATCTGCAAGTCCGCCGGCGCCGTCCGGCGGTTCCCGTGGTGACCTCCGCCGAGATTATCTACAAGCCGCACGGCGTCGTGGGCCTCATCACGCCGTGGAATTATCCCTTCCTGCTGGGTGTCGGAGATGCGATTCCGGCGTTGCTGGCCGGAAATGCCGTCGTCGTCAAGCCGTCCGCATTGACTCCGCTCTCGGCTGTGCTGGCGCGCGAACTGCTCGTTGAATCCGGCCTTGATCCGGATCTGTTCGCCCTGGCCCACGGGGCGGGAGAGGTGGGCAGCGAGCTGATCGGCCGGGTGGACTACATCGGATTCACAGGAGGAACGGCCACCGGGCGCAAGGTGGCTGTCGCCGCTTCGGAGCGCTTGATTCCGTATTCGCTCGAGCTGGGAGGCAAAAATCCGATGATCGTTCTCGAAGGAGCGCCGCTCGATGCGGCGGCGACGGGGCTGATTGCCGGAGCCTTCGCGAACAGCGGGCAGACATGCATTTCGGTGGAGCGGGCTTACGTTCAGGAATCGATTTATGCGGAGTTCGCCAGGCGTGTCGCCGGGAAGACGGCGGCGCTGAAGCTGGGCTGGTCGAAGTCGTGGAATCTGGATATGGGCAGCATGATCAGCAGGGAACATGCGGAAAAGGTCCTGGAACGCATCGAGAAGGCTGTCGCGGGGGGAGCCCAGGCGATTGCCGGAGGCCGTGCGCGATCCGAACTCGGTCCCGCATTTGTCGAGCCGACGGTTTTGACGAATGCGCGCGACGACATGCCGATCTCGAAGGAAGAAACCTTCGGCCCGGTTATTGCGCTGTATCCCGTCCGCACGGCCGAGGAGGCAGTCGCCCGGGCGAACAATTCCGAGTTCGGATTGAATGCGTCCATCTGGGCCAAGGGCGGCCAGGCGCAGGAAATCGCGCGCCAGATCGAAACTGGCTCGGCAGTGATCAATTCGACGCTTCTGATCTACAACAGCTTCGATGTTCCGATGGGCGGCGTGAAGCTCAGCGGGATCGGACGCAGGCACGGGGAGCAGGGTATCCTTCGTTATACGCAGGCGCAGAGCATCGTCAGCAGCGTGGCTGCGGGCGGGGGGTACGATTCGATGCTGATGCGGGTGCGCAGTCAGTGGATGGCGGATGCCTTGGCGGGGATATTAAAAGTGTGGCGGAGGTTATGACGGGGAATTATTGCACCATCGCATCACTGGAGGTTGCTGCAGTTCTAAATTTGAAATGCAGCAACTTCCAATGATGCGACGGTGCAATATGCTTATAGCTAATTTTCCTGTTTCACCGTGGCCGGTTGCCCCGTGGGCGTGGCCGGCGTGGCTTGTGCCGTCTTTGCAGGCGTGTCACCGGTCTGCCGTGTAAGGTAGATGTAGAACGGTGTCACTTCGAACGGCATCTTTTCCCGCGCTGAAAGCAGGGCCACAGGTTTGGTCTTCGGCATTTCGATCCTGGCAGTCCAGGGATCGACGCGTACGCGTCCACCCAGCGGCAAGGCCGCAATCTGATCGACCTTCGTCATCTCGAGTTTGGGCGCGCCGGTTTCCAGACTCGTCATGCGCTGTACGCGATTGCCTTTGACCATGGTGTTGCCGATATGAGCGCGAAGCAGATTCGGCAATTGTGAAGCGCGGGCATTCACCGCTTCCAGGAACAGGCCGGCGTTTCCGAGCTTGTCTTTGTACGGAGAGTTCTTCAGGAGCTCGGCGGCCTTCGCATCGGCGTCGATTTCTTCTTTGGGATCGCGTTTCAGGTAGAGCTTCTGGAAAGCCTGCGGATCTTGAAAGAGCATGCGATCGCTGAAGGCATACATGGTGTCCAGGCGATGGCCCAGCGCGATGTGAGCGAGTTCGTGAGCCAGTATTGTCGCAAGGCTGGCCTCATCGGGCAGTACATCGATCAATCCGCGGCTGAGGACGATCGTGTGGCCGATGGTGAACGACTCGAGCGGCGTCGTCAGGAGAACGCGGACGCGAACCTCCGGTTCGATGTCGAGATTGTTGGTCACCTCGAGGTTGTTGACGACGGTTTCGAGCGTTTTGTTGACCTCGCCATCGGGTGCGATCAGCGCGGCTTTCTCCAGGCGTTGAATGACATTATCTTCAGCCTGTCGCTCCCATTGGCGAAGCGCATAGACAGGAGATGTTCCTTCGGCGTCTTCGATCTTGTCTTTGACGTCGTCGGATTCGACGATCAATGCCGTCAGCTCATTCTGGCCGCTGGCTTTACCGACGTTATATCCCCAGAGGCGCGTCTGGCCCTTGAAGCGCAGATGCCGCAGGCCGACGAGATAGCCCATGTTCGATTCTTCGGTGTACACATAGGCTGGCAGCCAGATTCCGGGGCCCATGTATTCACGCCAGCTGTCGAAGTGGAAGTACATCTTCGTGGAGGACGACGGCCCGTATGTGCCGTTGAAGCGGACGATGTTGTATTCCTGATCCTCAGCCCAGATGCGTCCGCGAAACGAACCGGAGGAACCCTTTTTGGGAAGCACATCGAAAACAAGGGTGCGCACCGAACCGAGAAATTCGCGGCGGACATACTCGAATTGATAGTGATTTTTGTCGAAGTGGCCGTCGACCACAAGCATCTGCGCAAATCCGCCGGGAAGATATTTGACGGAGTAAAGCTGCGTTATTTTGCCGGTGATCTTGTCCGGCGCAGGTTCGCCGCCGAGCAGCGTGTGTTCCTTTTCCTCGGCGTTGAAATCAAGTTTGCCGAGGAAGTACTGATCGTCCACGGGACGGAACGCAAGCGCGTCATCCTTGTCGAGGCTCTGCAGGTAGGTCTCGACGAGCGGATGCAAGGTACGCATCTTCGACGCGAGAATCGCTTCACGTCCGACGACCCGGTCCAGGATCTGGCTGACCGTAGACGGAGCTGTCGGGTCCACCGGCGCTGCCGAGGTCGTGTTCGACGGCGGGGCTTGCTGAGGCTTCTGCGCAGCAATGGCGAATCCGCCGCCAATAGAAAAGAATAGAATAAAGACCCAAATCGATATTTTGAAGTTTAGATTACGCATATTCCTTCCATGCTTTCTGTTGCCCTGGCTAGTACGCCAATTCAAAAACAATGTGGACCGTGGCCGTTGAATCCACCGGCTGTCCGTCTCGTTGTGCAGGTTTGAACTTAATCTGTTGAGCGGCGCGTAAAGCGTTCTGGTCAAGTCCGTGTCCGAGCCCCTTCACCACCTCAAGCACGCGCACTTCCCCGGCGGCCGTGAACATGACACGCACCAGGACTTCACCTTCGACCTTTTGTGTCCGCGCTTCTGCGGTGTAGTCGGGTTTCGGTTTGGATAGAATTTCTACAGGCACCTGTGCCGAACCGGTTTCCAGGTGTCTCTTCGGCGCTTCAGCCTTGGCTGCGCCATCCAGATCACCAAAACCGCCCTGCTGAACGGCGCGGCCCGATCCGCCACCGCCACCGCCATTGCCTCCGCCGCCTACAGGCGCGACGCCGTTGCCGAATCCCGAACTGTGCACGACTCCCCTGGCGCCGTGCGCTCCGCCGGTTCCATTCCCCGCTCCCGCACCCGTGGGCAGATCGAACGAGCCAAGCTCGGCGATATTGCCGACTTTTCCCGGCTTGCCGACGGCCTTGACTCCGTTTGGATCGCCAAATCCGCCGGTCTGGACTTTTTGCGCTGGCAGATTGGTGGTCGGCGTTGCAGAGCTTCCGGTGGAGAACATCCCGGTCTTCACTTCAGGCGCCTTCGGAGCAGCGATCGCCGGTTCGTTCGAATCCAGATGCGGAGTGTTGCGCACGACGGGAATTGGTTTTTCCCGCTCGATCACATCCGGCAGCTTGATTGCGGCGATTTTCGGCGGTTCCGGTTTTTTCTCAACCGGCGGCTGAACCACCACAGGCTTCGGCGGAGGCGGCGCCACGATCGGCTTCGGTTCAATTACCGGCTTCGGCCGCGGCGGTTCCTTGTAATGGGTGACTTCGAGCGGCTGCGCCTTCGGTATCGGAGGAGCAAGCTGCACTGTGGTATATCTCGCCTTCATCGTCTCCGTGAAGATGAGAGGAATCAGCAGCAGAACGGATAGCAACACACCGTGAACCGCTACACTCATCACCAGGGAACGCTTGCGAGATCCTTTGAATTCGAGTGATTGAAAGAGTACGGCGCGAGAATCGTCCTGATCGCGACCCCGCGGCGTGAAGTTATTCGAATACGCCATAACACCCTGGAAGTTGCAAGAGTCCTTCCAGCTTGATTCCGTCGGCTGCAAGTGCCGTAAATCGTTGAGGTTAACTACGCCGTTTGTTTGATTGAGCAAGGGCATCTTGGTTCCTCTCATTCCAAATCGAGTTTCAGGAGATGCACCCGTGGTTAGTCGCGTCCCCGCCCGCCAAATTGCACCTCCGGCTCCAACCAGCTCCGCCTTAGAAACACAGGTGGTTGCGTGATTCCACCGGCAGGGAATCCATAAACTTGCTTGGACTTGCGCATTTCTGATAGTTATTTGAGAAATGAAAGTGCTCATCGCTGAAGACGACCGCGATTCCCGTGAATTGCTGGCGTGGATGCTGGAAAAGCTCGGTTATCAAACCGTCGCGACGACTAACGGGAAAGAAGCGTGGGATGCGTTTCGCAAGAGTCGTTTCCGTCTTGTGATTTCAGATGTGTTGATGCCCGAGATCGACGGCCTCGAACTCTGCAGGCGCATACGCAAGCACAAGCAATCGAAATACACCTACATCATCATGATCACGGCTCTGATCGGTAAGAAAGACTACCTCGAGGGTATGGAAGCAGGCGCGGATGACTTCGTGACGAAGCCGTTCGACCCCGATGAGCTGAAGGCCAGGCTCCGCGTAGCGGAACGCATTATTTCATTCCAGGAACAAGCCGCATTGGCGGAAGAAACCAAATCCCGGGATTAAGACCTAATGTAAATTGCATCATTGCAAGTTGCTTCATTTCTTCAATTGAAGAAATGAAGCAATGTCGAATTGATGCAATGATCCAATGCTCCCGCCCTCCTATTTATAGGCAGCCAGCCCCGTGATGTGCTCCCCCAGGATCAGCGCATGGATATGATCTGTTCCCTCGTACGTATACACCGACTCCAGATTGCACATATGACGGAAGACCGGGTACTCCAGCGTGATCCCGCTCGCTCCCATCAGGTCCCGAGCCAGGCGGGCGGTTTCTAATCCCACCCAGACATTATTTCGTTTGGCCATGGAGGTTTGAGCGAAGTGGAGCTTGCCTTCGTCCTTCAGCCGGCCGAGCCGCCACGCGAGCAGCTGGCCTTTGGTGATCTCGGTTACCATGCGCACGAGCTTTTCCTGGACCAGTTGGAATTGCGCGAGCGGTTTTTCGAATTGAGTCCGGCCCTTGGTGTACTCCAGAACGCATTCGTAGCATGCCATCGCGGCGCCGATGCCGCCCCAGGCGATTCCGTAGCGGGCCTGATTGAGGCACATCAACGGGCCCTTGAGTCCTTCCGCTTTCGGAAGAACATTCGCTTCGGGCACCAGCACATCGTCCAGGATCAGATCGGAGGTGACGGAGGCGCGCAACGAGAGCTTGTTTTTGATTTCCGGCGCCTGAAATCCGGGAGTTTTCGTTTCGACAATGAATCCTTTGATTTCTTCGCCGGCTTTTGCCCAGACGATCGCGATGTCCGCAATGGTTCCGTTGGTGATCCAGCGCTTTGTCCCGTTCAGCACCCAGCCTTTGTCTGTGCGCCGCGCGCGAGTCTCCATGCCGCCGGGATCGGAGCCGTGATCGGGTTCGGTGAGTCCGAAACAACCGATCTGTTCTCCCCTGGCCAGCAGCGGCAGCCATTTCCTCTTTTGCTCCTCCGTGCCGAACGTGAAGATCGGATACATCACCAGCGCGCCCTGAACGCTGACGAAACTGCGAAGCCCGCTGTCGCCCCGCTCGAGTTCCTGCATGACGAGGCCGTATGCGACGTTATTCATGTTGGCGCAGCCGTACTCTTCAGGAAGGTTTCCGCCGAACAACCCCATTTCTGCCATTTCAGGAATCAGTTGATTGGGGAATGACGCTTCCTCGAAATGTTTATCGATGACCGGAATGACGCGGTCATCGACGAAGCGGCGCACCGTATCACGCACCATCCGTTCCTCGTCCGACAGGAGATCGTCGATCCGGTAAAAGTCGACACCTTTAAATGACATCCGCGTCCTCCATACAAAAAGCTATCATAACGGACTCATATGAGACCGGATTCGGCTATCCAGATTATTCGCGAGCTGCGCAGGCATGGACATGAGGCGTACCTTGTCGGCGGCTGCGTTCGCGACATGGTGATGCGGGTGGAACCGGCGGATTACGACATTGCGACGGATGCGCTGCCCGGGGAGGTGATGCGCATCTTTCCGCGCACGGAAGCCATTGGCGCGCAGTTCGGAGTTGTTCTCGTTATCCATCGCGGGCATCCGTTCGAGGTGGCGACTTTCCGTTCGGATGAGGCCTATGTCGACGGCCGGCGGCCGACGGGTGTGGTCTTTACGAATGCGGAGCAGGATGTGCTCCGCCGGGATTTCACGATCAACGGGCTGCTTTACGATCCCGCCGAAGACCGGATCATCGACTATGTCCACGGCCAGGAGGATATCGCCGCCAGGATCGTCCGCGCCATCGGCGATCCGCATGCCCGATTTGAGGAAGATAAGCTGCGAATTCTTCGGGCCGTCCGTTTCGGTGCGCGCTTCGGTTATTCGATCGAACCGGCCACCTGGGATGCGGTCCGCGCGATGGCTCCGAAAATTCACCAGGTCAGCAAGGAGCGCATCAGGGAAGAGATCACGCGCATTTTGACGGAAGGCCAGGCGGCGCACGGGTTCCGGATGCTCGATGAGGCCGGTCTGCTGGCGCAGGTGCTGCCGGAATTGGAGTGGACGGATCACATCCGGAAAGCGCTCGAGCTGGTGCCGTCGAAAGCGGAGCCGGATTTTGCTATGGCTGTCCTGCTGCACGAAACCGCGCTGCCGCATGTCGCTCAGATCGTCGAACGCTTGAAGTTCTCTCGCGCGGAGATGCATCATATTATCGCCTTGGTCGAGAATCTCCCCCGCTTCTCGCAAATCCGGCAGATGACCGTCAGCGCCCTCAAACGGTTTTTCCGCCTGGATCGATTCCAGGATCATCTGGAGCTCGCTCAGATTCATCGCGTCGCCGGCAATGAAAACCTCGACGACTACGAGTTTGCGCTGCGCAAGCGAAAGGATTGGGGGGAGCCGGAAATCTGGCCGGAGCCGCTGATCACCGGAGACGACCTGATCGCGATGGGCTTCGCCCCCGGACCGTCGTTCAAACAGATTCTGACGCGTGTGGAGGATGAGCAGTTGGAAGGGAGATTGGGGATCCGCGAGGAAGCTGTCAACTTCGTGAAGCGGGAGTTTGTGCGCGCATGAGACTGGCAATAATGTTTCTTCTCCTGATCAATCTGAACACCGCGACGCAGGCGGAGCTGCGCACGCTACCCGGCATCGGCCCCGCGCTGGCCAGGCGGATTGTCGAGTTCCGGGAGAAGCAGCACGGATTCAAACGGGTCGAGGAACTGCTGGCAATTCCCGGTATGAGCGAGAAGAAGTGGAAGGCGATCAAAGATAAGATCGAAGTGAAATAAGAGGGGAAGAACACAAGAAGCAAGAGGCACATAAAGGAGCCAATGGATCCCTTATGTGCCTTTTGTGGCTAATTTTCTTATTTCTTGTCGTCGCCGCCGCCGCCGCCGAACAGTCCGCCAATCGCTTTTCCGAGCCCTTGAAAAACTTTTCCGACGCCTTTGCCGGCATCCTTTGCGGCGTCTTTGGCAGGTTCAGCAATCGTTCTGTCGAGCGTCTCGGAGATATGAAGACCGTGCAGTGTGCAGTACGTGGTAGGCGCCGTTCCCGAGATGAAGGCCTCTTCGAAGGTATGTTCGCAGGAGGGGTTCGCCAGCATCAGCGTATCCGCATCGAGGCGGGCGAAGTCGATGCCGGAAGGCGCATCAAAGTTCATATGCTCCGGATCTTTCGGCGGATACAGAGCCGTTGACTTCATCATGAATTCGGTCCAGATCGGCAGCGCCGAGCGCGCGCCCTCGAGGTTCAAGTCGCGGTTATCGTCATAACCGACCCAGGCGATGACCAGCAGATCCTTCGTGTAGCCGGCGAACCAGCCGTCGCGTGAAGTGCCGGTCTTGCCCGCCGCCGGAAGCATGAATCCGCGCCCGCGCACACCGGTGGGACCGGCCGCGGTGCCCTCGTTGATGACGCCTTCCATGAGATAGGTCATGAGATATGCGAGTTCCGGCCGCATGACCTCCTGCGGCTGGTATTTGTAGGACTTGTTCGTGGAGCCGTCCCCACTGGTGACCCGGAGAAGCGCATGAGGCTGCATACGCTGCCCTTCATTTGCAAAAGCGGTGTAGGCGCCGGCCATTTCGATCGGCGTGACCTCAAATGCTCCCAGCGCAACCGATGGATAGCCTTTGATTTTTGCGTTGAGTCCCAGCCGTTTGGCCATTGCCGCAACGCGGCCGTAACCGATGTGTTCGGCAACTTTGATGGTCGGGACGTTCAGCGAATGCTCCAGAGCTGTCCGGACGGTGACGATGCCACGGTACTCCTGGTGATAGTTGTTCGGCTGATAGGTACTGCGGCCGTTCTCGTAAACGAAAGTGGTCGGCTCATCCACGATCGTCGTTATCGGCGTGACGACGGTATCGTGCGTCAGGGATTCTGGCTGTGAGGCGGTCGATCCATCTGATAAATCGTTCGGCGCCGGATCGGCGGTGGGCGTCAGGTTCGGCTCCGGCTTCGGCGTGTCCGCTCCCGGGTCGGCATCATCCGATTTTCCCTGATCGAATGCCGTCTCCAGAGCCGTCGCGTAAACGATCGGCTTAAAAATGGATCCGGGTTGCCGCGATGCCTGAACGATCCGGTTCAACTGCGTCATGCCATAGTCGCTGCCGCCGACCATCGCTTTGATTTCGCCGGTATGGGGATCGAGCGCAATCAGCGCGGCCTGCGGCCCCGGCAGGTTGTCCGGGCCTTTCTGGCGCTTCTTCTGCTGCGCGATTTCATCGTTGACGAACTTCAAACCGTTTTGAACGGCATCGACGGCAATCTTCTGGAGCGCCGGGTCCAGCGACGTGTAGACGCGGAAGCCCCCATTCGTGATCTCTTCCTCGCTGAAGGTCTTCAGCAGCTCATCGCGGATATAGTCGACCAGATACGGCGCGTCGCTCGCATCCACTTTTGGCGGAATGACTTTCAGATCGGAATTCTTTGCCGCGTCGTATTCCTTGTCGTTGATGGTTCCGATGGTATGCATCGCCGCAAGCACCGTATTGCGCCGGCGCTTCACTTCATCCGGGTGTTTGACGGGCGAAAACCGTCCGTTCGGGGCCGGGATGATGCCTGCCAGTGTTGCCGCTTCCGGCAACGTGAGATTGGAGATATCCTTGCCGAAATAGGCTTCAGCCGCCTCGCCAAACCCGTTGATACTGAAAGAGCCGCGCTGACCCATGTAGGTCTGGTTGACGTACAGCGTCAAAATCTGCTGTTTGGTCAGGCGTTGCTCCAGCATCAGCGTGATGAAGATTTCGGCGACTTTGCGCCTCACGGTCCGGTCGGTCGTCAGGAAGAAGTTCCGTGCAAATTGCTGCGTGATCGTGCTGGTGCCGCTGATTCGATCGGACGAACGGACGCTGTGAATCACGGCTCCCGCCAGCCGGACGGGATCGATGCCCCAATGGGTAAAGAAATGCTGATCTTCAGCGGCTGTGAGAGCGTCGATGAACACCTTCGGCAGATCGTTGAACTCGATCACGCGCCGCTTTTCCCGCGACTGGTCGTAAAGATTCGTGACCAGCTCGGCCGGCAGCCAGGCTTCGGAAACCTCGCCAATACCGGGTTTGACGATTTTCGTCAGGGATGTCTTGGTGAAGTCGAGACGCATGGCATCGCCGATCTTCGGTTTGATCGTGACCCGGCTTCCCGAGACCTCGTATTCGCCGTCCTCGGAGCCACCCTTGTCGGAACTGTCAAAACCCGCCCGCTGAAGGCGCAAAACCGCATCATTCGGCGAGAGGTTTTGTCCGGGATAAATCCGGTACGGAGCGGCATAGATTTGCGCCGTGTTCTTGAAGATTTCGCCGCTCAGCCGCCGGTCGATGACCTTCGAGTAGTAGTTGTAGTAATAGAGGACGAGCGCCGAGGCACCGATGAAAAAGAACAGGAAAAGCGAGAGAAGAACTTTAAACAGCGGGGATCTAAAAAAGCTGGAAAATTTAGCCTTCTTCGTCGGCCGAGCTCGTACCGGCTTGCGTTCAGCCATTTGCGAATTATAACAGAGGACCTTGGTGGTTTACTGAAGGTTTGGAAGGGGGGAGGGGACTCATTGCAAGTTGCATCATTCGAGGTTTTTTCATTTTAAATTTGAATTGCAGCAACTTCCAATGATGCAATCTGCAATAAGTTCTAATTCCCCCGCAGGGTCTGCTCCCAGCCCGCGATCATATCTTCATAGCGCATCCGGAGTTCCGTATCTTTGATTTCCGTGAGGTTGGTCCGCATGGCGGCGATGGCGCTCCTCAGTGAGGAACGGAGCATTTGAAGTCCGACCTGCAGATCGGACGCAACTTTGAGGTAAATGATCGAGCGCAGATCCTCCATGACCTTCAAGGCTTCGGCCGCGCAGCTGGCAACCCGCGACGGGATCTCCGTGGCGCGAATGAGGCCATCCTGAACACCTTTTTCCCGTTCCGCGGAACCTTTGGGTAGTTTGTAGGCGGCCAGCACAAGCCCATATGCGGCAGCGTCCGCATCGACCAGTTCCAGCAGGGTTGAGGCGTAGGGCGCCAGCCGGTCGAGGGCGTCGTTGTAGCGTTCGGCGTGCTGGGTGTGGTTCTTTTTATCTTTCGTGATCCGGATCACCATTTGTCCGAGCGATGCGCCGAGCGCGCCTGCCAGGGCGGCGACGCTGCCGCCGGCCGGAGCCGGTGTTCCCGCCGCGACCTGGTCGATGAACGGCCGCAAGCTGTCGGCCATGGACGGATGCTGCGCCTGCTGCCCGGCGCTTTCAATCACCGCGTCGAGACGATTCTCGAGAATCATGTCGGGCCGGAAGTTCTCGACCCGCAGGTAATACTCGGCTGCTTGATTCAGCGCCTTCTGGGGGATCAGGCCGATGATTTCACTGCCCGCAATGCCGACGCCGTATCGTTCGGCCTCGCGCCGCACGGCTTCGAAGACGATGCCCATCGGCGTCTGTTCGTAGTCGGTGAGGTTCATGGAGACCTGCGCCAGATTTCTTTCCGCCAACAGGACGCCCATCGCTTTGACATTACGAAAACCCCCGCTGGAGTGACGGACCCGTTTCGCGATGAACTTTGCGATTCCGACATTGTTGGTGTTCAGGTTGATGTTATAGGCGATCAGCGGCTTGCGGACTCCGACCACGGTGGCGCCTGCCGTGGGATGAATCTGGGAGGGGCCGAAATCCGGCTTACGCTCGGGATTACTGGAGATTTCGTCGCGCAGCCCTTCGAACTGGCCGCGCCGGATATTTTCCAGATTGACGCGATCGGGCCGTGCCGCAGCGGATTCGTAGAGATACACCGGGATGTGAAGCCGCTCGGCGATCTCGCGCGCCGTGTGTGTCGCAAGCGCGATGCATTGTTCGATGGTGATGCCGCGGATCGGGATGAACGGAACCACATCCGTCGCGCCGATGCGCGGATGTTCGCCCTGGTGTTTTGTCAGATCGATCGACTTTGCGGCTTCTTCAACGCCGCGGAAGACCGCTTCACCGATCACTTCCGGTGAGCCGACGATCGTCACGACAGCGCGGTTGTGGTCGCCGTCCATCTCATGGCCGAGAAGATAGACGCCGCTGACCGATGTGATCGCTTTCACTATCGCTTCGACGACTTCGGGCCGCCGGCCTTCACTGAAGTTGGGGACGCATTCAACCAGTCGATTCATCTCTGCTCCATGCGAGTTCTCCGCGCTTGAACGTTGCGACACAGAAGTTTACCGCGGTGAAATAGGGAATTTCGCGGTAATCCGCAACGTCATAGACCGCGAAGTCTGCCTGCTTGCCCGGTTCGATCGATCCGAGACGATCCTGACGCCGCAGCGCGCACGCGCCATTGATCGTGGCGGCGGCAATCGCCTCTGCGGGAGTCATCTTCATCTGGGTGCATGCCAGCGACAGGACGAACTGCATATTCAGCGTCGGCGATGTACCCGGATTAAAATCGGTCGCGAGCGCGACGGCTGCGCCGCTATCGATGAGTTGGCGCGCCGGTGCGTAGTGTGTGGCGCCGGTGTTGAACAGCGTCGCCGGAAGCAGGGTGGCGATCACGTTCGAGGCGGCCAGCCTCTCGATATTTTCGGCAGTGATGGCGCCGAGATGGTCGGCCGACGTCGCGCCGATTTCAACGGCGAGTGCGGCGCCGCCCGAAGACTGAAATTCGTCGGCATGAATCTTGATCTGCATGCCGAGAGATTTCGCTTTCGCAAATATGCGCCGGGCTTCCTCCGGCGTGAAAACGCCGGGTTCGACGAAGACATCGCAGAACTCCGCCAGGCGCTTCGCCTGAATCGTTTCCAGATCGTGGAGAACCTCGCCGACGAAAGCCTGCCGGTCTGTAATGAACTCCTGAGGAATGGCGTGGGCTCCAAGGTAGGTCGGCACGACTTCGAGCTGCCCGGCCGACCGCATCGCTTCAAGCATTCGAACCTCGGTGTCCAGATTCAGCCCGTATCCGCTCTTGGCTTCGATTGTGGTGGTGCCGTACTCCAGGAAGCGATCGGCAAACTGCACGCGCAGATCCGGCATGGCGCGCACCGCTTTCACGCTGGATAAAATGCCGCCGCCGCGCGCGAGGATATCCATGTAAGGCGTGCCTTCGATTCGCCATTCGAATTCGTCAGCGCGCGTCCCGGCAAAAACCGCGTGGGTGTGGGAATCGACGAAGCCGGGCAGAACGATTTTGCCGGACGCATCGAAGGCGGGCGCCTTCGTGTCCGGCAACTGGTCGGTTGGACCGGTCCAGTCGATGAATCCGTCGCGAACGGAGATTGCGCCGTCTGCAATGATGGAGAGGTCGCGCAATGCGCGGCCCCGCCGGGGCGCAGGTCCTTTCAGGGTTAGAAGCTGTTTCGCGTGGACGATGTTGAAAGTCATGGCCTGAAGTCCGGAGGTGGACATTCCCCTCCTTTCAAAGGAGGGGTGTCTGCGCCACCAAGAAGAAGATCCCGTTCCTTAGCGGCGCAGACGGGGTGGTTAGTAACTACAAACAAATAAGGTGCGCTGCGCGGTTCCTTGATAACCGCCCCGCCCGCGCGTTCTAACGTTTTGACTGCTCGGGCACCCCGCCTTGAAAAGGCGGGGAATCGGCCACCACCCAAACATCTCTCCGACCGTCACCCCCTCACGGCCTAAATCTTGATCCCCTTGCGCTGCGCAAATTCCTTCGCCTCTTCGTATCCCGCATCCGCATGCCGCGCGACGCCGATACCCGGATCGTTTGTCAACACGCGGTTGAGCCGCTCTGTCATCTCGTCCGTACCATCCGCAACGATCACCTGGCCCGCATGCAGCGAATATCCGATTCCCACCCCGCCGCCATGATGAAACGAAACCCAACTCGCCCCGGATGCGGTATTCAAGAGGGCATTGAGGATCGGCCAGTCGGCGATGGCGTCACTGCCGTCTTTCATGGCTTCAGTCTCCCGATACGGCGATGCGACGGATCCGCAATCGAGATGATCGCGTCCGATAACGATCGGCGCCTCAACCGTGCCCTTCTTCACGAGATCATTGATACGCTCGCCGAATTGCGCACGCTCGCCATAGCCCAACCAGCAGATTCTCGCGGGCAGTCCCTGAAAGTGGACTCTTTCACGGGCGAGGTGAATCCATCGATTCAGGACCTCGTCCTCTGGAAAGAGTTCCAGGACGAGTTCATCAGTGATGGCGATGTCCTTCGGATTGCCTGAAAGCGCGGCCCAGCGGAACGGCCCGCGTCCCTCCGCAAACATCGGCCGGATATAGGCGGGGATGAATCCCGGGAAGTCGTACGCGTTCTTCACACCGCCCTCGAAAGCCATCGTCCGGATGTTGTTTCCGTAGTCGAAGGTGACGGCTCCTTGCTTCTGCATGTCGAGCATCGCCTGGACGTGAATCGCCATCGACTCGATCGCCCGCGCGGTGTAGGCCTTGGGATCGGATTCACGAAGCTTGCCGGCGTCATCAAGTGTCAGTCCTCGCGGGATGTATCCGTTGAGCGGATCGTGCGCGCTCGTCTGATCGGTCAGCACGTCCGGTATGCCGCCCCGCCGCACCATTTCCGGAAGGACGTCGGCGCAGTTGCCCACGAGTCCGACCGAGAGTGCTTTTTTCGCGTCGCGCGCGGCCGTCACGAGCTTCCATGCTTCGTTGAGGGAATCGGTCCAGGTGTCGAGGTATCCGGTATCGATGCGCCGCTGCACGCGCGCGGGATCCACCTCGACCGCCAGAACGGCCGCGCCATTCATCGTTCCTGCAAGCGGCTGCGCTCCGCCCATTCCGCCAAGGCCGCCGGTCAGGAGGATCTTTCCCTCCAGGGAACCGTTGAAGTGTTGGCGCGCCGCCGCCGCAAATGTTTCATACGTTCCTTGAACGATTCCCTGAGTGCCGATATAGATCCAGCTGCCCGCCGTCATCTGTCCGTACATCGTGAGTTGCAACGCTTCCAGGCGATTGAATTCATCGCGAGTCGCCCAGTGCGGCACGAGATTGGCGTTTGCGATCAACACCCGTGGCGAATGCGGAAAGGTGCGAAACACCCCGACCGGTTTTCCGGATTGAATGAGAAGGGTTTCGTCGTTTTCCAGAGCGCGGAGCGCGCGCACAATCGCGTGATAGGCATCCCAGCTGCGCGCCGCCCGGCCGGATCCGCCGTAGACGATGAGTTTCCTCGGATTTTCAGCGACGTCCTCATCGAGGTTGTTCATCAGCATGCGCATTGCGGCTTCCTGATGCCAGCCCTTGCAGCAGATGGCCGTACCGCGGGGGGCCCGTACCGGCGTGTAGTTCATGATGGATCCTCGGCGAGCCGGATGAAGTCCGGTTCATTCATGATGCGAATCATGCGTTCAATATCGGTAGAGAGAACACGATCGAGGGCAACGTGCGGAATGTTTTTGCGGATGTGCGAGTGTGTTGCCTCGATCGAGGCGCTGGATTTCAAGGGCCGCAGATAGTCGATGCCTTGAGCGGCGCACAGAAACTCGATTGCCAGAATCCGCTCCACATTCGTAACAACCTGTTTCAGCTTGAGCGCCGCGCCCATGGCCATCGGCACGTGGTCTTCTTTGTTGCCGGAAGTGGGAATCGAATCCACGGACGCCGGATGCGACAGCACTTTGTTCTCACTGGCAAGCGCGGCGGCGGCGACCTGGGCGATCATGAATCCGGAATTCAATCCCGGCTGATCGGCCAGAAACGGCGGCAGGTCTCCGTATTCTGGATTCAGCAGACGTTCGATGCGCCGCTCCGAGATGTTGGCGAGAACAGACAGCGATATCGCCAGGAAGTCGAACGCCAGCCCCAGGTACTGGCCATGAAAATTGCCGCCGGAAAGAACCTCGCTGGTATCGGCAAAGACCAGGGGATTGTCCGTTGCGCTGTTGATTTCGATGGCCGCCGTCTTCCGCACGTTTTCCAGACACTCGCGCACGGGTCCGTGAACCTGGGGCATGCACCGGAGGCTGTAGGCATCCTGAACACGGCCGCAATCGAGGTGCGACTCGCGGATCTCGCTGCCCCGGAGAAAGCGTGACAGCCTCTCCGCCACCTGAAGCTGCCCGGGATGCGGCCGCGCCTGATGGATTCTCGCGTCGAAAGCGACTGGAGAGCCTTTCAATGCTTCGAGCGACATCGCTCCGGCCAGATCGGCCAGATCCGCAAGTTGCGTGGCTTTCATCGAACTGATGATGCCGGTTGCCAGAGTAACTTGCGTCCCATTTAGCAGAGCCAGGCCTTCCTTCGCCTCCAGGTCCAGAGGCGCGATTCCTATGCCTTCGAACGCTTCGCGTCCGGTGATCCTCGTCGAGGCGCTGAAGACCTCACCCTCGCCGATCAGGACGAGCGCGAGGTGAGCCAGCGGCGCAAGATCGCCGCTGGCGCCGACGCTGCCGCGGCAGGGAATCACCGGGTACACGTGATGGTTCAACAGATCGCAGAGCCGCTCGGCCACCACCGGCCGCGCTCCGGAGAGACCCTTGGCCAGGACATTTGCGCGCAGCAGCATCAATGCGCGGACTTCGATTTCGCTGAAAGGCTCGCCCACTCCGCAGGCGTGGCTGCGGACCAGATTGTGCTGCAGTGGAGTGATCTGGTCGCGGCCGATATGAACGTCCGAAAGCTTGCCGAAGCCGGTCGAAACGCCGTAAACCACGCGGTCGTCGCGGACGATCGTTTCGATGACGGCGAGGGAGCGCGACATCTTTCCGGCGGCGTCCGGATGCAGCGCCACGCGGCGCCGCTCCATCGCGACCTCCAAAACGTTTTCGATTGTCAGAATCTCGCCGTCAATCAACAGCGGAACCATATAAAAGAATCATAGCCGCGATGACCCCGATTGTGTTTAGCTACGCTACCGAAAAGGAGAAGACGTGGGTAAAAGACTCTCTCGCAGAACATTCCTGGGCAGCGCGGCTGCCGCCGCGATCGGTTTCGGAACACCGCTGGGTTCCCTGAGTGGTTACGCGCAAGCCGCGCAGGTTGCGGATGATGGCCGCGATCTCGCGCTCATCAACGGTAAAATTCATACGATGGACGGGAGCAACCGCGTCGTGTCTCAGTTGCTGATCCGGAACGGCCGCTTCGCCGCCGTCGGCAACAATGTTTCCCGTACAGGCAATGTCCGAACCGTCAACCTGATGGGAAAAACCGTCATTCCCGGCATCATCGATGCGCATAACCATATCGTTCTTGTCGGCAACAGACCCGGATGGCACACGCCGCTGGAGCACGTCTTCACGATCCCCGACGCAGTGACGGCTCTCAAAGCGCGCAGCATGGAAGTTCCAGCCGGCGAATTCATCACCACCGTGGGTCCGATCGCCGCAATGCAGTTCGAAGAAAAACGCCTGCCGAACTTGACGGAACTCGACGCGGTGAACCGGCCGGTCTTCATCATCGCGGCCCAAGGCGGCACACGCACGAATACACAGGGGAAGATCTGGTTCGAGGCGAAAGGAATCACCGTTGGAGCGGATGGCGTTCTTGCGGGCAATCAGTCGGGCCTCGCGCTTCAAACCTTGCGGAAAGAGTTGCTGACTCCGGAGACCCGAAAACGAAGTGCTTTCGGAGCACTTCAGTATTACGCGTCGCTCGGCATTACGACCATTCGCGATGCGGGCGCGTTCCATAAAGACGAACCGTCGACCGGCGTTGCCGACGAAAACACCTACACGATGCACAACCCGTTTCTGGCGCTCCACAGTGAAGGGAGGATGCCAACCCGGCTGCGAATTGATTTTCTCCACCAGGACCCGCCGAACGCCAATCCGCCATTGCCAACGTTGTCCCAACGGCTGAAGAACTCATTTCCATTCTTCGGCGATGAGTGGCTCAAGACCGGCGGCATCGGAGAGTTCACCGGAGGCGGCGTCGACGGATTACGCGCGATCGCGAAGGCGGGATGGCGCGCCGAAGACCACGCCCTGAATCTCGCGATGGTTACGAACGAGATTAAAGACCGCGAGACCGTGAACGCGGAGATCCCGATTACCAACCTTCGATGGATCGTTTCCCACATTCCCGAGTTTCCCATCGATCTGGCAAATCGAGCCAACGCCATGGGAATGGGCGTTCTGGTCGGATGGGGACCGCTGCGCACTCTTCCCCGGAATGCCGCGGCCGGCATCAGCCTCGGGCCGCCGTACCGGATGCTGATGAATCACCCGATTCACAAGGGCTATCACTCGGATGGAGGCGATATCACCATCATCAACCCCTGGGTGAATTTCTATACGATCACAACCGGCAAGAACCTCGCAGGAGACCAGATTCTCGGCGACCAGAAGCTGACCCGGCAGGAAACCATGTGGCTCGCCACCACCGCCAACAAATGGTTCATCCGGGAAGACGATATCGGTTCGATCGAGGCGGGAAATCGCGCGGATCTGGCGGTCCTGGACCGGGATTATTTCACCGTGCCGGATGAAGATCTCAAGCGCACGAAGTCGCTGCTGACTGTCGTTGGCGGCAAAGTCGTCCACAATGTGGGAGTTGTGTGATCTTCGTGGCGTGAAAATCCATTATCGGCGATGGTCCTGCAGCAAGTGACCCATCTTCGGAACCACAAGAAGCACAAAATGCGAAGGAACGTCGCGTCTCTCTTGTGCATTTTGTGCTTCTTGTGGTTCCTTCCTCTTATTTTGTGCAAAGGCTAACCCACCACCAATCCGTTAGGATCGGCGCGAAATCCGCCGTACCATTCATTATCAGGATCTTGCCGCATGACTCTAAAGCTGAGCTTCGAAAAAGAGACGGCGTTGGCGATCGCCCGAATCCTGGCTGTCGCGATTCCGGTTATCCTTGGCGTTACGGCCGCGCCCGTGCTTCGTGCTCAGTCTGCCGAAAAATTCGAAGTCGCTTCGGTCAGGCGTGTGGAGATCCCGGCTACCGACAGGGGTGTCCCAGTGTTTCTCCCCACGGGTGGCATAGGCACCTCGGACCCGGGCCGCATTACCTACCACGCTACCTGGCTTATTCCATTGATCGCAGAAGCCTTTGGCGTTCGATCGGACCAGGTTACCGGACCAGCGTGGCTCACCAGAGAACGCTACGACATTGTCGCCAATATTCCCATGGCCGCCACAAAAGACCAGTTCAACCTCATGCTGGGGAATTTGCTCATCGATCGCTTCCGTCTCCGTTTCCATATGGACTCGACGATTCGCCCGATCTATATGTTGCGCGTAGGAAAGAACGGGCCGAAAGTCAAACAGATCAAGCACAGCGCTGACGACCCAACGGCAGCACCCGGTCGAATCGGAGCGCTCGACCCGCAGGGCTGTCCGGTCCTGCCGCCGGCCCGTCAGGGCATCGTCGGCCTGGGAACCGGTCCCGGCGAAATGTGTTGGACGGGGCAAGCCGTCCCAATGGCAGACATTGTGAGATTTATCGAGGGCGAGGGCGCCGGCAGGCCCATCGTGGATGAAACCGGCCTCACGGGCCGCTACGATTTCAAGATTCACCTCCAGACGGTCAACCGCGCCCCTACCCCCGGAGCCGCGCCGGATCCCGCTCCAACCGTCTTCAACTCTGTTGAGGAACAGCTCGGCTTGAAACTGGAGTCCGCTACCCATTCCTTCCCTCAACTCATCATTGATTCCATAGAACGCGAGCCGACAGAAAACTGATATGCGAGCAGGTAGTAAAGATTTTTTGATTTTTTTCAAAATCCGTAAGTGATTGTTAAATATATCTGACGAGGCGACTTTGGAAGTTAGAGGGGGGACAATTGTCGTGCCGCGACAATCTCCTGGGACGGGTCCAAGCACATTGTCGTGCCGCGACAATCTCCTGGGACGGGTCCAAGCACACTGTCGTGCCGCGACAATCTCCTGGGACGGGTCCAAGCACATTGTCGTGCCGCGACAATCTCCTGGGACGGGTCCAAGCACATTGTCGTGCCGCGACAATCTCCTGGGACGGGTCCAAGCACACTGTCGTCTCACGACAATCTCCTGGGACAGGTCCAAGCACATTGTCGTGCCGCGACAATCTCCTGGGACGGGTCCAAGCACACTGTCGTGCCGCGACAATCTCCTGGGACGGGTCCAAGCACACTGTCGTCTCACGACAATCTCCTGAGACAGGTCCAAGCACATTGTCGTCTCGCGACAATCTCCTGAATCTTCTAAAAACGGGGACAGAGAGCAATTTCAGAGGGAAATTACTCACTGTCCCCGTTTCCCGGTTCTCTCGGTGGTTTTCTCGTCCTCTTGAATGTTGATCGTCAGGTTGACGGCTTTCTTCTTCTCGTCCAAATCCTGAATGGGGACCGCCACAAAGTTGAAGAACCCGCGGCTACCGTACATCTTGATTAGTTTGTCGAAATTGTTCCTCAACATCGTCTCGTTGTAGACCTGGCCGGGAACCAGGCCGAGTACACGTCGGACTTCGTCGGCTGTGAACTGTTTGTTTCCCGGTTTCCCGTTACTTTGACATCGCCGATCCGATACTGATCGTTCTCTTCGATCTTGATCGTGATGAAATATTGATTCTCCAACCTCCGGCCGACCTGGACTCTTTTTACTTCGACAACCGGATCGGGGAGGTTGACGCGGATGTAACCGTGGTCGGCGTAGAGTATCTTTATCCTGGTCACATCATCCTGCAGCTTCAAATCAGGGGTATCTTTTCCCACCAGCACACTGGAATTGCTCCCTTCCTTGATCAGTTTCATCGCGCCTTTGATCTGGGCAGCAGTGAAGACATGATTCCCCTGGATATTGATCTTTTGGATTTTGACCTTGGGGGTAACCGTTACCGGTGTCTGTGAGACGTTCTGTGGATATGCAGCCGCTGCCACGTATACGAGAGGCGTTCCCAATGCCAGAATCGCTATGATGCTGAAGAGAGTGACTCCGCGCGAACATTTCGTTCCATCCAGAATGCGTTGGATGCGATCCTTCTGCCGGCCGTATCGCGCCATCGGAACGCCCTGTAAGCCGGCTCTGCGCACTCCCCGCTGCATGAAGTCCAGCAACATTTCAGCGTACGCGGCGCGCTCAGGCATTGCAGCGATGGCCGCATCGTCGCTCGCTTCTTCTGCCACCTGTACGATACGCCGGTGAAGGAGCCAGCTCAGGGGGTCGTGCCACAGCAGAGCCCGATGAATCGCCGAGACGAACTGTACTGCCGGATCGCGGCGACGGACGTGGGAGCACTCATGCGCCAGTACGGCATTGACCTTTGCGGCGTCCCATTGACGCCAATCGCAAGGAAGCACGACTGCGGGCCGCGAGATCCCGAGTGTCACTGGAGCAGTAATGTCTTCTGATTCACGAACCTCAATTCCTTCCAGCGCACGATCGGTTGCGCGGCTGTTGCGCAGCAAGTGGATACTGATCGCTATACCTACGCCCAGCCGCAGCATGAGCACCAAAACGCCAACGACGTATATCAACAGAGCCGCGCGACCCCAGTTAAGGCGCCCGAATATGCCCCAATTGCGCTGATCCATCCCCATGTCCGCCTGAGGACCTGCAAGCGATGCCACTGCCGGACCATCCTGAAGGGCGACCGGTTTTTCAAAACGAGTTGTCATCGACGTCGCGAAGGGAATGCCCGGCAGCACTGCGCCGAGCAGCGGAATTGCCAGCGATGCGCTCAGTATTACTGTCCAGGCGGCCCAGCGGATCGCGGGGTCCTTTACTCGCGCCGCCAGAAGCAACAGTGCCCCACTCAGGATCAGAATCGAGGAACGTAACGGCCATTCCACTAAAAAGCTCATGGCTGTCATATTTTCTTTTCCTTTCGCGAGGCAATCTTCGCCGCCAGTCGTTGCAACTGTTTCGGCTCCAGCAGTTGGTTATCCACCAATCCGACCAGCAACTCTTCCACGGATCCGGCCGACCGCCTGATCGCCGCCGCGGCCGACCGCCACAACATTGAGCTTTGGCAAAGCTGAAAGGTTTTCCGTAACGGTACTTTCGGGCGCTGCCGCTTTGACCGGCGCCTGAACGATCTATCGCCCGGTGCGGGTACAGGGCCGGCTCCTGCGAAGCGCCGGGAAAGGCTCGGTCAGATGCAGGCCGTAACCGAGGCACGCGAATGTCATGATGAACATACTGTGTGATATCGAGGTAACTACGGCCGTTGAAGTCGAGCCAGAAGGGATTGCAATGCCGACAGGTGGCTATCACGCACGCGAACAGAAATCTCGTTGGCTTCGGACTCGTCGTAGACGTGTGTCGAGGTGTTCCGGTCCTCCAGCATCTTGAGAAACCCGGATTCGCTGACGGTCTCGATCAGTCCCTGCTTGAACGCAGCCTTCAGAACGCCCTTGGGTGACGAGACAACAATCCCCTCGTTTTCTGCGAGGTACACCCGCAGCGCTTTCCATGCCAGCTCAAAGGTGAATTCAAAGCGTTGAAGGATGGCGTCCGACCGGATTGGCGACTCGGGCGCGTTGATGGCTTCGCCGAGACGCCCGGCCGCTTTGGAGAACTTCGATATTGCGAGATCAGACTTTTCGCTCGTAAACGACCTTTCCCGTATTCAGGATGAGATTCCGTAAGCCGGGTTCGACGTCCGGCAAGTAAACGATATCGACGCTGTAAAGACCCACAGAATCATTGACCGCTTCGCGGATACGGTATGCCTTGTCGGGCGGCTTGGGCGCGTCGACAGCAAGATCGAAATCCGAGCCCGGCCTATGCGTGCCCTCAGCCCGCGATCCGAACAGGAGGATCCGCCGCGGATCGATTTCGTGTTTCAGTATCGATACAGCAATCTGCAGCACTTCGTCTTCTCTCTCGGACATCTCAACGGCAGGCATGACGGGTCTTCTCCGCAATCCATCTACAGTCTGGCTCAGCCCTGAACCTCAGGCAAGCGGACTTTCGGGAAATACAACGCAATCCCTGATATTTTTGACTACGGGAAAGGGCGGTGGCAATTACTACGCTACCCATGGAAAAGCGAAATGCCGATTGATTTGGACGCTGACCTTCTTCGCAGGGTCCAAAAGATTCTCAAGGAATATGCGCCGGCCTGTGAATATGGGCTTTCGTTCGCGAGTTCGAAAAAGCTCGAAACCATTCGCGGACCTCGATCTTGCAATCATTTCTCCGGAGGGAATGCCGCCCCGGCAACTTGCCGTACTGAGCATGGCGAGGCGGTTTTTTCGGGAAATGGGGGGACAGTGAGCAATTCTGGAAATTGCTCATTTGCAGTTAAACTGTTCGAGGCCAATTCGATGGGGGCAATTGCGTGGAGTTTTTCGTTAGAAGATATTTCTTCCTGGTTATCGGCCTATCCGTCGTAGGTCTCATATCTTGTACTGCGCGTAGCGAGACTCGGACACCACCATCGAAGCCGGGTATTTCGTTCTGGTATTGGCATGACGTCGATTTAACACCGGAATCCGGCAGCCTGTCGCTCGATGTCCCTCTCGACGCCGACTACTTTTATGCGGGGCGCATTGAGCAAGACACCCCCGTCGAGATGGTATGTCGGCCGCAACATTCCCGCGCAGCAACCCGGCAGCGTTGTCAATCTGTCTGCGAGTCAGCCGGACGATATTCGGCCCATTGCTGCAAGGATTGATAGTAATGTCTGGCGTGGGCGGTTCAATAAGTACGCGAAGCGGTATCGTATCGGAATCTCCACATTTGGCCGCTCCGCCGTCGTTTCTCAGGGCAGCCTCATGGTTTATGGCGACCTGGTTCCGCTGACCGTGGCAAACAACTCTGCCTTTTCGCTGCAGCCCTCCCGGACGCCCGCTGGTGAGCTTCTTCTCAAGTACCGCGCAAACCGCAGCGTGAGTATCTCCTATACAACGTTTCAGGAGGGTGATCTCATCGAATTTGTGATCCCGACAGCGGAATCCGTACGGGATGCCTACAGCAGTGCGAAATCCCTGGGCGGCAACTTCGCTGGAGTCATTTTCTTCCGCTGGCCGATACCGGACCGTGAGATTTCTTTGAGTCCGAAAGAGGTGCTCGAAGCGATTGGAGCGTCTCAAGTGAAGGCAGGTCCACCACGGGTGGCGGCAAGGGATGGCGGCTGTGTCGCTGTACAGTGCGCGGATGTGTCGGTGGTGAACATCGATCGGCAGTCCAACACCCGTCATCGGTACAAAATAACGAGTTCGATTCCGCTGGAGTACTTCTTGCCGGAAGCGGGAGCCGGTGCTCGCCCGTCGGGTTCCGACGCGCTGGAACTTGTTCTCCCACCTTTTCCAGGTACGGATCATGTTGACCTTGGCCGCGTCGTCACTGCTGGACCGTCCGTCTTTTCTGTTGAGAAGGAGAACTGAGGGTGAGACGAATACCCTTTGCCCTGTTGCTGCTGCTGAGCGCGGTGGTCGTTCTGGAAAGCTGCGCCTTCGACGATACTCTTCGCGAATATCTCAATCGTCACTTCTGGTTGCAGTTCAGCAGGCACTCCGTTCCCTTCGAACGAAAAAATGTGCGGCGCGCCTCCACACCTTATGCGGGAATGGATGCCGATCATCCCGGTAATGACAGGCTGGTTGCGCTGCGCAGGGCATACGAGGATATTTCGGATATCGATGGCGGGGAGTATTACGGAGGGTTCGGCAGTCCTTCGCGAGTGGAACGGCTAACAGCAATCAGTGGGGCGAGGAAGGCATTGGAAGCGGCTTCCGCGGATACCCGACTGACGGCTCCACAAAAAGAGGAAGTCGCTCTGGTTGCCGCGAAGATCGATATGCGGCAGGCGGAACTTAATGCAAATGACCCGCAAGGTCTCCGCGGCTCGCGCCAGAAGTTTCAGTCGTTTGTCCGCTCCGCACGGAGCCGCGCGTTTGCCAGTGAAGCCCGCGGGTGGATTGGTCATGTCGATTGGCTGCTTGGGGATCGGACTGCGGCGGGAAAGATCTATCTTGATGAACTGAACCGTGACGGCTCGAATCTAAGCCGGGAAACGATCTTGAATTCACTACAGCTCGTTTACGGTTACGACGGCGGAGCGGACCTGAGATCCCATATCGCCGATTATTTTGACACGGCGGCCCACGCGGCATTTGCGATACAACTCGTATCAAATCCTCATACAAAGAACAGGACGCCCGATGAGTTGAAGGCGGATACCGAGGCTTACAATGCCATTATGGAACTGGCGGACAAGCATAGAAACCTGTTCGATTCCCCATCCAGACCGGAGGCCTTAACGCTGCTTTTGATGCGAACCGCATTGCGGATGGGCGACCCGCAAAGCGCCCGGAACGTCGCCGGAATGCTGCCGGCGGATTCCAGCCTTTTCGAAGATGTCGATCTGAATTGGATGGAGGCATCCGCGTATTTCATTTTGCATGACTATCAGGAGGCAGAAAAACCCCTGCAAAAGATGTTTATGTCCCGACGAGCGTCGGCCGACGATAAAGCTGCCGCCGCGTACGGATTGGTCGGAGTGTACGAAAAGGTGAATAACCCGGTTGAGCAACTTCACTTTGCTCTGTGGTTGCAGGCACAACGGGACGGACCTCCAAGCGCACGATCTGTATCAATCCCGACCCGCGTTGAGGATCGCACACTTTACCTGGCATTTTCTGGGTGGGATCTGGCAGCGCTTCTGGACTATCAACTTCCTGTCGATGTTTTGGTTGAGTTTATAAATCGGTACCGGGACCTGCCGCGGTTGGAACTCGTTCGATATGCCGTCGCCGTCCGGAAGGCTCGCGAAGATCGGTATGAGGAAGCTGCTGCGGCTTATGCCGCCATTGGTGCATCCGGCCGTGCCGCCCGCATGCGCCAGGTGGCTGCTTTATTCGATCAGACTAAAGATGCCGGATTCACTAACCAGCAACGTATGGAGGCCGAGTATCGATTCGCCGAGTTTCTGGATAACAATTCCGAACGCGTTTATTTCAACAACAGGCTCTGGGACCACTTTCAGAATGATGCATTGATTGCAGACTCAGACAGCCGGCTTACGCGCGAAGAGCGTGATGCATTTACGTCAGGCGAGCGGGAGTTGCGCGATCTGCAAGAGGAACGCTGGCGCGCTTATCTCGTACTGAATCGGATCGTGGAAGAGAGCGGCCGGAATCCCCTTGGGCGCAAAGCCGCTCAATTAGCTATCCGTTGCCTCAGGGGAATCGCCACTCGACGTTTCGGCCGCGAGCAGGAAATCGCCCAGGCGGATATTCGCCTCTCCAATTGGTTGAAACAGTTGAGCCGTCCCCCTCAACGAGGGCGAATCTAGCCACAACGAACGATCACGTCGTGATCGTTCGTACATATCATCTGTTCGAGAGTGAAACCACAGGAACGAAGAATGGCGGCCGCTCCATCGATGTTCGGAACGAACCAGCAACTTCCGTCGCCGTTCAATGCGCCTTCCACGAAATGCAGGGACGGGACTTGACCGTCGGACATCATAGGTGAATTGAGTTCAAGATTCCTTGCTGCGCGTCGTCTTTCTGTTAGTTTTCGTTGATGATGTCCGGTTGTGATCGTCTGGAAGATCATCGTTTTCGAACAGACAGCACGGGCAGCTTCCAGCGCAACCAGCGGGTGTCGAAGGTGATAGAACAAGCCCATGAATAACACGATGTCAAACTTCCTTCCGAGAGTGGCGACATCGTAAGCAGACAAGCTGCGGAAATCGACATCCAATCCCAATGTATCCGCGGCGAACCGAGCCTGCTCGATTGCTTGCGGTTGTTCTCCCATATCCAGGCCAAGGACGTACCCTGCGCCGAGTTCCTTCAATTTCAGCGAGAAGAAGCCGGAGCTGCAGGCAATATCCAAACAGGATTTTCCCTTAACGTCCGGCAACAGGGTCTCGACAAGTCTCCATCGTGCGAGCGGATACTCAATGCCTGGTTGTGCACCTGAAGGATTGGTCCACACTCCGGAAGCAATTTCGTAGTTGTGAAACCAGGGTTTGAGTTCTTCTATTTTCTGGATGATTCTGCGGAGATCACCCTCTGAGACTCTCTGTGCTGAGTTCAAATGGCAGCCATGGACAGGCTCGATTTTCTTCGGCAGAGTCTCCGAGATCAGAGACTTAAACCAATGTTTAAGCTTCACCGCCGCAATTTGCATAGTAGAGTTCGATTATTCCATTAAAATACGCAAGAAGCTCTATTGATTGTAAAGGAATCAGCAAGCGTCGCTGTTCGGATTCCAAGAGCTTAAAGGCACGAGATAGCCCGGATTATCGACGATGCGTACCGGTCGGCCATGGTCCGCGCCTGCACTGTGTTACCTTGACTCCGATATGAGGCCGGCCAGTAAGGCGCTCCTGCAGATTCATTTCTGTGTTTTCCTCTGGGGTTTCACCGCAATTCTGGGTAAAGCCATCACGTTGTCGGCGTTGCCGCTGGTCTGGTGGCGGATGCTGATTGTTACAGCGGCTTTGGTGATCGTACCGGGATTCTGGCGGGGACTGGCGAAGCTCTCTGGACATTCGGTGGCGGTATATCTGGGAATCGGTCTGGTTGTGGCGATGCACTGGCTGACGTTCTACGGTTCGATCAAGCTGTCGAATGCCTCCGTCGCGGCGACCTGCATGGCATTCACGTCCGTGTTCATTGCATTCTTCGAGCCTTTCATGATCCGGCGGCCATTCGATGTGAGGGAGATATTCTTCGGTCTCGCCATCATTCCCGGCGTCGCGTTACTGGTGGGCGGCACACCGGCACATATGAGGACCGGCCTGGCTGTGGGCGTGCTTTCGGCTTTCCTCGCCGCCATGTTCGGTATCCTGAACAAGCTCTTCATTCATCGCGGGGCGGCGCTGACTATTACCGGGTTGGAAATGGCTGCCGGCGCCATTTGCTTTGCGATCATCGCGCCGATTCTCCCTGCAGCGTCGGTTTTCGTTGTGCCGACCCGTCACGACGCAGTGCTGCTCTTGACGCTTGCTCTGGCTTGCACGCTCGCGCCATTCGCGTTATCGCTGGTTGCTCTCCGTCATATCTCGGCCTTCACGACCGCACTCGCTCTCAACATGGAGCCGGTGTACGCGATCGTGCTGGCGATCCTGATATTCCGGGAGGAACAACAATTGACGCCGGGATTTTATTTAGGCGTCGTCGTTGTTCTCGCCGTTGTTTTCGCTCACTCGGTCGTGAGTTCCCGCGGCGAAAGATCCCCTGTGGGCATCACCCCGAACCTCCAGTAAGTTGATAGATCCGGACATCGGGCGCGTTGTGTCTTCAACAAGTTAAAGATGGCATTGGTATTGCCCCAGCCCTGGACTGGAGGTCCCGATGAAAGACAAGCAGGGTCCGGTTCTCGGAGCCATGACGGCCATGAATCTGATACTCGTTATAGCGTTCGGTTATTCCTTTTTTTCCACGAACAACACGCTTACGGATCGCGTTGCCAGGCTCGAATCCGCGGCGGACAGCCAGGAAGAACGGCAGCACGAATCTTCTAAACAGCAATCTTCCAGAGCGGAATCCGCGAAAGATGAAAAGCAGATGGCCGACATCCTCTCGGATCTCGGCGTCATCAAAGAGAAAATCGGCGTCACTTCCACAGAATTGAAACGCGCGCGCGAAACGGCCCAGTCGCTGAAACGGAAGCAGGAGGAAACGGAAGAACAGCTGGCCAGCCAGCTGGCTTCCAAAGCGGACTCCACGGATATCGACGGCCTGAAGGAAACGACGACGAAATTAGCCGAGGTACAGCAGGATTCGAGCGGCAAGATCGGAAGCGTTTCGGGCGAACTTGCGGGTTTGAAACAGGATCTCGCCGCCACCCGCGAAGACTGGGGACGCCAGCTGACGGACGTCAAGACCGTTCTCAGCGAAGGGATCGCACGGAATTCCGGCGAACTCGCACAGCTGAAGAAGAAAGGTGAGCGGGATTATTTCGAGTTCGATATTCGAAAGAACTCCAAACCGCCGTTTTACCGCGTCGCCGACATTCAGCTTTCGTTGCTGAAAACGGATCCGGGGAAACACAAATACAATGTTGCGATTCAGGTCGATGACAACCGTCTCGAGAAAAAAGACCGGACCGCGAACGAACCGGTCCAGTTCCTGGTCGGCCGCGATCAGCTTCGATATGAAGTCGTGGTCAACTCCGTCGAGAAGGACCACATCCGCGGCTATGTCAGCGCGCCGAAGGACAAAACTCTATCTGCAGAGATTCCGCAGTTCCGGCAGTAGGCGGGAGCCGCCGGATGGTGGCGGCTCCTAACTATCATGACCGACTACAGACAGTTGTCAGTGAAAGTGCTAGGCTGAATCGCCCGTCCAGCGTGAAGCTGCATGGGTCGAAGAGGTTTAGCGTTGTATGTCGACACGCTGGTTTCTGGTGATCGCCTTATCTTTATTATTCGCGGAGCGGTTGTCCGCTCAAACTACACCGACCCCGACGTCCGTGACGCCATCTGCGGTCCTTGCAGGCTCGAGCGATACTCAAATCACGGTTAAAGGCAATGGTTTCATTTCGAGCGCGGTCGTTTCAGTGATGGTGAATAATCCGACGATCTGGAATCCGGCCAGCCAGAACCTTTTGACCACCTTCATCGATTCTTCAACCGTTCAGGCGGTTGTACCTGCCGCCTTCCTTGCCAGTCCGCAGTCCTTGCTGGTGAGGGTTTCAAATGGGGGACTTCCAAACTCCTTCGGTCCCAGCCTGGCCGTCGAGAGCACGTCACCCCCCGCGATCACTTCGATGTATCCAGCGGGTGCCGCCCCCGGCACGATGGTTTCCCTCAATGCCCACGGCGAGAACCTGATTGGAGCATCAGTTTCAATTGAAGGTAGCGGCATAACTGGAGGCAGCCCCCCAAGCTTTTCGGCATCCCTGGCGGCTGCGTTTGTTGTCATTGCACCGGATGCGCCGCTTGGTGCACGAACCGTAACGATTTCGAGGTTGGCCGGATCGACCACAACATGCGGTGCAAATCCGTGCACTTTTAACATTGTAATCGCGGGCACATGGACAGATGTCACGCCCTCCGCTTTGCCTTCGTTTTCACCTGGCCCTGTCGTAAAGCTGCTCGACGGACGCTTGCTGATGATCGGCGCCTTTACCTGCCGGCTATACCGCGACTGTTCCTCTTCCCATAACGGACGTCGAGACCGGCTCTATACACACCGGCTATGTCGTTGTGACGGGAGATGGAAGCGCATTGCCGGTGGCCACTCTCACGTACGGTAGCGTCAGCGGTGGAATCGTTCAGTCCCAGGCGGCTGTATTGCCGGCGCCGCTGACTGCCGCTACTTCGATTGGTGTGGATATCGTTCCGGGAATCGGCCGAAACCTCGGGCTGGCGATCGCAAATCCGGGAGCGAGCGCCGCCGTGATCACCTTGACGCTGAGCGGGCTCGACGGCACAACGGTGGGATCGCCGGTAACACTCTCGATTCCAGCAGCGGCGCAAATCGCGCGATTCCTGTCCGAGTTGTTTCCCACAACGACGGTCGGTGCTGCATTTCGAGGCAGCATCAGCGTTCAGAGTTCAACGCATGTTTCGATTATCGGCTTGCGATTCTCGGGAGCGGAGTTCAGCACGGTGCCGGTTCCGGTTTCGAATCCGGCAGCGGTTCCCGCTAATGGACTTGTCGGAGGCCCGAATGCCACGATGTTTCCGCAGTTCGCCATGTCCGGCGGCTGGGCAACCGAACTGGACCTCCTGAACAACACATCCTACCCGATGTCCGGGCGCGTCGATATCTTCGACTCAAACGGAAACCCGTTCGCGATCTTATGGAATGGCAGCCGCCAAAGCGCTTTTAGCTATTCCATCCCACCGAATGGCGCACTGAGCTTGTCGCCCAGGGATGCGAATGGACAGTCGCCGTTTTAGAATATGGTGGTGTGTGAGCGACCCCCTGCCGACCGCTTCGCGGCCAGCTCTCCCCCTGTGTCAGGGGGAGAGCTGCACCATCCCCACACACCATGTTGAGTCACTCGCTCGGTTTTGAGTTCTCGCGCAGAAGATTCAAATATCGCCCCGGCATTGCCTTCGGGCGGCCATCTGGCCCGATCACAACGTGGATCGTTTTGCCTTCGGCCAGGAGCGTCTCGTCGCGCTTGATCCGATACGTGAATTCCACCACGCGGCTCCGCACTCGCGCGAGTTCTGTTTCGATGAGGATTTCGTCTTCATAACGAGCAGGAGCGATGTACCTGCAGGTGGCTTCCGCGACGGTCAGAAACGCCTTCTCCTCCCGCTCGAGATCACGATAGCTGAAGCCGCAGTGGCGGCAGAAATCGCTCCGGCCGACCTCCATCCAGATGAGATAGTTTGCGTAATACGCCATTCCCATCTGATCGGTTTCGGCGTAGCGCACACGGATTCGGCTCGTAGAAACCTGTCCCATCAGGAAACTTTCAGCACCCTGGACGGCAGATCGCGCGCGAGTTCCTGTCCGATGAAGTGGGACGCCCGGCGGAGAAGCTTCAGGTTTGCGCCGGTTTCGATTCCGAGACGATCGAGAAGATAGAGCAAATCCTCGGTCGCGACGTTCCCGGACGCTCCGGGAGCGTAAGGACAACCTCCGAGGCCGCCGGCCGAGCTGTCGAAGGTGGTGATTCCCATCTGGAGCGATTGATAGACATTCGCGACAGCCATCCCGTAGGTGTCGTGAAAATGCATCGCCAGCTTCGAAGCAGGGAAGCGGTCAAGAAGGAGTCCGACCGTGCTCTCGACGTCGCGCGGAGTGGCGGCGCCGATCGTGTCTCCAATCGAGACTTCATCAACTCCTAAATCGAACAGCGCGCCCGCGACGTCGGCCACTTTCTCTTTCGCGATCGCGCCTTCGTAGGGGCAGACGAAACAGGTTGAGACATAGCCGCGGACTGACATCCCTTCTTTCAAGGCTCGTGCCATAACCGGTTTGAATCCATCGATGGATTCCTGGATACCCATGTTGATGTTCTTGCGATTGAACGTCTCGGAAGCGGCCGTGAATACTGCAATCCGGCGGATGCCGCTTTCCAGGGCGCGTTCGAGACCCTTCATGTTGGGAACCAGTGCGGAATATCGAATGCCGGGCAGCGGTTCGAGTTGCTGGATGAGGTCCTGGGCGTCGGCAAGCTGGGGGACCCACTTCGGGTGAACGAATGAAGCGACCTCGATGTCCTTCATTCCTGCGGCAACAAGCAGGCGGATGAATTCCGCTTTCTTTGCAGTCGGGACAATCGCCGATTCATTCTGCAGACCGTCGCGCGGGCCCACTTCGACAATCCGGACTTGCTTGGGTAAAGGATTCACCGGTCTTTCTTGTGCCTTTTGTGCTTCTTGTGGTTCCTTCCCCTGCCTGTTATTTCTCTTCGGCAGGAGTGGAAGTTGCCGGTCCCATACCGACAATTTCGAGGACGCATTCTGCGTCTTTTGCGCCGTCATAATGGATCTGCTTTCCGTAGTGCACGACGAAGCTCCCCGCAGGAACGGGCTTCATTCCCGCGAGATCGTATTTCGGGCCCGTGTTGACCCACCACGTTCCGGACAGAACCGTGATGTAGCGATCGTTTGGATGAAAGTGCGGACGGCTGTTGTTATGTGGAAGCCACTTTTGCAGGACGATGTAGAGTCCTTCTTTCGAAGGATCGCCGACCAGTGTTGCGACTTCAGCGCCCTGGCCCTGCTTCACCCATTTAATGTCCTTCGGAAGCTGAATATTGATGGCCTTCGGGTTGAGTTCGGCTGCGCTCAGAGAGGCGAATCCGATAAAAAGGGCTGTGACGATGCCGGCGAGACGAATCATGCGTCCTCCTGATAGGTTTTCCAGGCGATTGTATAACGAACGGCTCGTCCTAGGAACTGGACGTCTGAATCTGCGGGTTTCCGGGTTGCGCGTTGTTCTTTCGCAATGAGACGAACGCTTCATAGCAGAGCGAGAACAGCGGCGAACGATTCTTCCATATCAGCGCGACCCAGTGCCGGCGTTTCATTTGCGGGAAATAGATACCGCGGAAGGCCAGCCTGGCAAAAAACATAATGGAGCGTTCAGGGAAAGGGCGCTTGCGGATCCGCTGCAGACCTTCGGCGATCGCTCTGGCGCTATAGGCGCGGGTCCATGCTTCCCGGACCTCGGCTTCAGCTGCCTCGATGCTGATTTTGTCGGGCGTGTATGCCATCTGAAATGGACGAAAGTCGAGCCAATGTTTAGGCCGCGTGAGCCGGCCGGCTTCGAGCAACCGGTCATATAGAGGAGTGGCGGGATACGGCGTCATCAGGCCGTAGACCGGAAGGCCCGGAGGCCACGAGTCCATCACGTCATGTGTCCGTTGCGCCACGCCAGGAGTGTCACCGTCCATCCCAAAGATGAAGGAAGTGATCGCGTAAATGCCACGATCGGCCAGACGGTCTAATGCCAGCTTGTAGTCACCCGGTTTGTTGAAGGCTTTGTTGACGGCAGCGAGATTCGCGCTGTCGACGGATTCCAGCCCGATGAAGATCCACTTTCCTCCGCTCGCCTTGATCAGATCGAGCAGTTCTTCATCCTTCAATAAATTGATGCTGACCTGCGCGACCCAAGGCATCGCCGCGCCCTGAGCGATGATGTCGCGCAGCAGCGACTTCGTTCGTTTGACGTTGATGGCAAAGTTGTCATCAATGAAAAAGACTCCCATCTGACCACGTTCGGCGGCGGCCCGGCGCTTCAAGCTCAAGAGTTCGTCGACCACGCTCTGATTCGAGCGGAATCGAATCGCATCACCAAAGAATCCCGTTACGGTGCAGAAATCGCAGCCGTACGGGCACCCTCGTCCGGATTCGATCGGGACGACGTACAGACTCTCCCAGTTGTTTGTGAATCGGCGGACCAGGGAGAGTATCGGTTTGGGAACCTTTTGCATGAGATTGAACTGCTGGAGATCCAGCGTCTCCCATGGGATTGGCGGATAGTCCGCCAGCGACGGTTTCACCTCGACGCCGCCTTCATTGACCGGCTTGTATATCTCCTGGAGGTTACCTGCGGCCGCATCGGCGATAATCCTGGGCCATGTGTGGTCGGCTTCCCCAAGAGCGATCGCGTCGGCGTGCCGCGGTTCGCCGCTTCTGCCGAGAGGCTCGTCCGGCACTTCGGTAACATGAGGTCCGCCAAACACGACTTTGGCGCCGGCGCCTCGAATCGCGTCCGCCATGCGGTAGGCGCGAGCCGCCATTCGCGTCATCGCGCTGATTCCTGCAAGTTGGATGTTCTTGTCGCGGACAAATTGCGCGATCTCCGCTTCTGTCATCGGATGCGCATTGCCGTCAATGAGATACACTTCGTGCTCAGGCGGCGTGAGCGCTTTCAGCAGGAACATCCAAAGATGGGGCATGAAGTTCCGCGTCACGCCATTGTCGGGACTGTATAAGAGAATATTCATCAGTTCGGGCGTACTGTATCAGTCCCGCGCCGCGGATGCCAAAGAAAACCGTTCGTGTTCTTGCCGCTGTCCGATTATTCGATGACAACAACAACCTGGCCCATCTCCAAACTCTCTCCCGGCTGGCAGCGGATTTCCGATATTCGTCCCGCTTTGGCGGCGTAGAGAGTGGTTTCCATTTTCATGGACTCCATGATGGCAACCGGTTGCTTTGGAGCGACGGCATCGCCGATCGCGACTTCGAGACGCAGCAGCTTGCCAGGCATCAATGCCGTGACTTCGTTCGAGCCGGAGTCCGTGCTCTGGTGAGCTGAATCGGATTGGGTCGGTCGAGGAAGATAGTAGGTTCTGCCGTCCAGCCAGACCGCAATTGCGCCGCGCCCGTGGAGAACGCGATAACGGTGACGTTTCCCGCCGATTTCAATGTACTCGATCATGAATTCCGCCAGGCGCCCGATGTCCAGACGTCTTGAAAGGCATCTTGTTTCGCCGCCGCGGCGCGGGGTTTGACGGATGCCACGGCCCTTACTTCCGGAGGAATTTCCGAAGGCGGCGCAAGCAACTGCTCATGCGCCGTGATGAATCCGGTATCGAGTTTCCCGGCGGCAAAGTCCTCGCTCGAGATGACGCGGTTCAGGAAGTCGATATTGTTGCGGACGCCTAACAGAACGAAGTCGTCCAGTGCGCGCTTCATGCGAGCGATCGAGGCCTCGCGGCTCGGCGCCCACACGATCAGCTTCGCCAGGATCGGATCGAAGTGGTGCGTTACGACGGATCCTCGCGCGATGCCGGAATCGAGCCGGACTCCGGGACCCAGTGGCGGCTCGAAAATCTCGACCGTACCGGTTGCCGGCCTGAAGTTTTCTTCCGGAACTTCCGCGTAAATCCGGCATTCCAGCGCGTGACCGGTCTGGCGAAGGTCGGATTGCGCGTAGCCCAGCTTCTGGCCGGAGGCGATCAGCACCTGCTCTCGAACGAGGTCGAGTCCGGTCGTCATTTCTGTTATGGGATGTTCAACCTGAAGCCGGGTGTTCATCTCGAGAAAATAAAACTTCCCGGACGGATCGAGGATGAATTCGACCGTTCCGGCGCTGCGGTATCCGGCGGCCTGCGCCGCCGCGACCGCTGCCGCGCCCATTTGCGCGCGCAGATCGCGTGTCATCACCGGCGAAGGCGTCTCTTCGATGATTTTCTGATGGCGCCGCTGGATCGAGCATTCGCGTTCGAAAATGTGGACGGCATGGCCATTGGCGTCTCCCAGAATCTGAAATTCGATATGCCGGGGCTGCCGGATGTACTTTTCGACGAAGACCCTTTCATTCCCGAACGCTGCGGAAGCCTCCCGCGAGGCGGAGGCCATCGCTTCCTTCAATCCGGCAGGAGATTCCACGAGGCGCATTCCTTTTCCGCCGCCACCTCCGACAGCTTTCACGAGAACCGGGAATTCGTTGGCCGGCGGATCTCCGCTCCACGTCGGGACGACCGGAACCCCGGCCTCTTGCATCACCCGTTTTGATTCGAGCTTGTCGCCCATCGTCCGGATTGTTTCCGCTTGCGGACCAATAAAGAGGATGCCGGCCCGATCGCATTCTTCGGCGAGTGAGGGATTTTCGGAGAGAAAACCGTATCCGGGATGAATCGCCTCGGCGCCGGTCTCCGTGGCAGCACGAACGATCTCCGCGGCGTCGAGATAGCTCGAGATCTCCCGTATTTCGCGGGTTGTCCGGACGTGGAGGGATTCCTTGTCCGGGTCTGTGAAAACGGCGACCGGTTCGATCCCCATCTCGCGCAAGGTGAAAGCGATCCGGATGGCAATCTCGCCGCGATTGGCAATGAGAACTTTCCGCATTATTTGTCGATCCAGGGTGGCTTCTGATGATCCAGAAAGGCCTGCATGCCGCGCTGCCCTTCGGTGCCCGTGCGGGCCTGCGCGATCGCCTCGGCGGCAAACTCCAGCGAGCTTTCGAGCGTGCGGGCGGCGACGCCGAAGATCAGATCTTTCGCCGCGCCGATCGCTCCGGGCGCCGATGTCAGGATCTGGGAAACTTTCGACTCGACCAGCGCGTCGAGGGCGGCTTCGTGCGAAACAACATGCTGAATCAGGCCGATGCTCATCGCCACGGGGGCGAGAAAACGCTCGCCGGTGATGAAGAACTCCCTGGCGCGCCCCGGCCCTACACGCGCGATGACGAATGGAGAAATGATCGCCGGAATGATGCCGAGTTTTACTTCGGTAAACCCGAATTGCGCGGACTCGAGAGCCACGCCGATATCACATGCAGCAACCAGCCCGGCGCCTCCGCCAAGCGCAGCGCCGTGGACGCGGGCGATTACCGGCTTCGGACACTTCGCGATCGCCAGATACATGCGGCCGAGAGCGCGCGCATCCGCCAGGTTCTCTTCGTAGGTGTATTGAACCATCCCCTTCATCCAGTTCAGATCCGCGCCGGCACAGAACGACTTGCCGTTTCCGGCCAGAACGATCACGCGAACATCGTCGCGGCGGCCGAGCTCGATGAACTCATCGGTGACCTGTTTGATCAGTTCGTCGTTGAATGCATTGTGGACGTCGGGACGGTCGAGGAAGACAAAAGCGACCTTCTTGTGGATATCAATCTTCAACATCTGGTACACGCTGCGCCCTGGCGGGCTTGCATTCGCTCCGCTCATCTAGTACACGCTGCGCCCTGGCGGGCTTGCATTCGCTCCGCTCATGTAGGTTACATCCGGAACACGCCAAAGCGGGTTTCCTCCTGTGGCGCATTCATTGCGGCCGATATACCAAGGGCAAGAACCATTCGGGTATCTAAAGGATCGATAACGCCATCGTCCCACAGCCGTGCCGTGCTGTAAAACGCGTTACCTTCTTCGGCGTACTTGTCGAGCGTCGGCTTCATGAATTCCTGCTGCTGCTCCGCGGTCATGGTTTTTCCGTGTGCCTTAAGCTGATCGAGCTTTACTTGAAGCAGCACATTCGCGGCCTGCTCGCCGCCCATGACGGAGATTCGCGCGTTCGGCCACATCCAAAGCTGACGAGGCCCGTAGGCCCTGCCGCACATCCCGTAATTACCGGCGCCATACGATCCGCCGATGATCACTGTAAATTTCGGCACGGCCACGCTGGCCACGGCATTGACCATTTTGGCGCCGTCCTTCGCGATGCCGCCTTCTTCAAATTTTTTGCCGACCATGAAGCCGGTAATGTTCTGCAGGAATACGAGAGGAATGTTGCGTTGTGCGCAAAGTTCGATGAAATGGGTTGCCTTCAATGCGCTTTCGGAGAACAGGACGCCGTTGTTTCCGATGATCCCAACGGAATAACCCCAGATTCGCGCGAATCCGCAAACGACGGTCGGCCCGTATAACGCCTTGAACTCATGAAACCAGCTTGCGTCGACGATCCGCGAAATCACCTCGCGGACGTCGTACGACTTTCTGAGATCGCTGGGAATGATGCCGTAAAGCTCCCGGGGATCCTGCTGCGGTTCTTCAGTCTCGGCGGCCTGCGGCGCCTGCTTCGTGGATTGAGGAATCGAACGGAAAATATCGCGGACGATGCGCAGAGCATCGGCGTCATTCCGGGCGCAATGGTCGGCAACGCCGGAAATCCGGCAATGAACGTCCGCTCCGCCCAATTCCTCCGCCGTGACTTCTTCGCCCGTGGCTGCTTTCACCAGCGGCGGTCCTCCGAGGAAAATGGTTCCCTGATTTCGAACAATGACAGCTTCATCGCTCATGGCAGGAACATATGCGCCGCCTGCCGTACATGACCCGAGCACCGCAGCGACCTGATAGATCCCCGTGCCGGACATTCGCGCCTGGTTATAGAAGATGCGTCCGAAATGATCGCGGTCCGGAAAAACCTCGGCTTGAAGCGGAAGAAAGGCGCCGCCGGAATCGACGAGATAGAGGCAGGGCAAGTGATTCTGCATCGCGATTTCCTGTGCCCGCAGATGCTTTTTGACCGTGATCGGGAAGTATGTTCCGCCTTTGACTGTGGCGTCGTTGGCGACGATGATGGTCTGATGACCTTGAATGACTCCTATGCCCGTGACGAGGCCGGCGCAGGGAGCTTCGTCGTCATACATGCCGGTGGCGGCCAGAGCGCTGAATTCGAGGAAAGGCGTCCCGGGATCGACCACCGCATCGATGCGTTCCCGGACGAACATCTTTCCGCGTTCCTTGTGGCGCTTGACCGAAGCTTCCCCGCCGCCCTTTTTAACTGTGTCGAGTTTTGTCCGGAGATTCGCGACCAGCGCTGTCATGGCCGCGTGATTGGATTGGAAAATGGCGTCGCTATTTTTTGCGTACATGCGAACGAACATAACGGACGATATCTTCGGTCGAGGCGCCAGGCTGAAAAATTTCAGCGACGCCCAACTCCTTGAGCTTGGTGACGTCCTGGTCCGGAATGATACCGCCGACAATCACCAGAACGTCATCGAGCCGCTCTTTTTTCATCAACTCCATGATCCGCGGGCATAACGTCATGTGCGCGCCGGAGAGCACGGACAATCCGACGACGTCGGCATCCTCCTGCAGGGCCGCGTTGACCACCTGCTCCGGCGTCTGCCGCAAGCCGGTATAGATCACCTCGAATCCGGCGTCGCGGAACGCGCGGGCAATCACCTTGGCGCCGCGGTCATGACCGTCGAGGCCCGGCTTCGCGACAACCACACGAATCTTTTCGGTCGTACTCATCAGAATGCCGGCTCCTCATATGTGCCGTACACGGCGCGGAGTTCGTCGCAGATTTCGCCAAGCGTCGCATATGCCCGTACGCAGTCGACAATGTACGGCATCATGTTGAGATCCGTCGCCGCCGCCTCCCTCAAGGCTTTCAGCGTTTTCTTCACCTGGCCCTGATCACGGCCTGCACGCAATTCCCGGAGCCGGTCGATTTGCGTGGCCTCGACCGATTCGTCGATGAGCAGGACATCGATCGGCGGTTCGTTTTCCATAACGAAGTCATTCACGCCGACAATGATCTTCTCTTTGCGCTCAATCGCCCGCTGGTATTCATACGAGGCGTCCTGTATTTCGCGCTGGGGAAAACTCTTTTCGATCGCCGCAACCATTCCGCCCATGGCATCCAGGCGATCGAAGTATGCCCAGCAGCCTTTCTCCATATCCAGTGTCAATCGCTCGAGGAAGTACGAGCCGCCAAGAGGATCGGCCGTATTCGTGATGCCGGTTTCGTGGGCAAGAATCTGCTGCGTCCGCAAGGCGATTCGAGCGGCATGTTCGGTCGGCAGAGCGAGCGTTTCGTCCAGCGAATTGGTGTGCAGCGACTGGGTTCCGCCCAGCACGGCCGCGAGCCCCTGAATCGCGACGCGGACGATATTGTTGTACGGCTGTTGCGCCGTGAGCGAGCAGCCCGCGGTCTGCGTGTGGAAGCGCAGAACGGCCGATTTCGGATTCTTGCAATGGAACCGTTCGGTCATCACTTTGTACCAGATTTTGCGCGCCGCCCGGTACTTGGCGAGTTCCTCAAAGAGATCATTGTGTGCGTTGAAAAAGAAAGACAGTCGCGGCGCAAAGTCATCGACATCGAGGCCGCGGCGGAGCGCCCATTCGACGTATTCGATTCCGTCGTATAACGTGAACGCAAGTTCCTGCAGTGCCGTGGAGCCGGCCTCGCGAATGTGGTAGCCGCTGATGGAGATCGTGTTCCACTGTGGAACGTGCTGCGTCCCAAACTCGAAGGTATCGACGATCAGCTTCATCGACGGTTTCGGCGGAAAGATGTATGTCTTCTGCGCGATGTATTCTTTCAATATGTCGTTCTGGATCGTGCCGCGCAGCTTCCTCCAGTCCACACCCTGTTTTTCGGCGACGACCAGGTACATCGCCCAGAGAATTGTGGCCGGCGCATTCGTGGTCATCGAGGTACTGATCTGATCGAGAGGGATGCCTTTGAAAAGCATCTCCATGTCGGCGAGGGAATCGATCGCAACGCCGCATTTGCCGACCTCGCCTTCCGACATGGGATGATCGGAGTCGTAACCCATCAGGGTGGGAAGGTGGAAAGCGACGGAAAGCCCGGTCTGCCCGTTTTTCAGCAGGTAGTGAAAGCGTTCGTTGGTGTCGGCGGCAGTGCCGAATCCGCTGAACTGGCGCATCGTCCAGAGCCGCCCGCGATACATCGTCGGATAAATGCCGCGGGTATATGGAGCTTCACCAGGATCGCCGAGATCCTTTTCGTAGTTGAGATCCCGGACGTTGTCCGCTGTGTACAGCCTGTCGATCGGTACGCCGGAAACCGTCGTAAACGGCCGGTCAGTGATGTCTTTGGCCATTAGAACGCTCCAAAATCCATTATACGCATGGTGCTATCATTGCAAGATTATGGCCGAAGCAAAGATCACCAAGCGCAGCGAAGACTACTCTCGATGGTATACAGACGTAATTGCCGCCGCAGAGTTGGCAGACTACGCCCCGGTCAAGGGGTGCATGATCATTCGGCCCAACGGCTACGCGATCTGGGAAAAGATGCAGCAGGCACTGGATGCCATGTTCAAGGAAACAGGGCATCAGAATGCGTATTTCCCGCTATTCATCCCGGAAAGTTTTCTTCAGAAAGAGGCGGAGCACGTCGAAGGATTTGCTCCTGAAGTCGCGGTGGTGACGCACGCGGGAGGTTCCAAGCTCGAAGAGCCGCTGGTGATCCGGCCGACGTCGGAGACGATCATCTGGAATTCATATCGCAACTGGATCCAGTCCTACCGCGACCTGCCGCTGCTGATCAACCAGTGGTGCAACGTCGTCCGCTGGGAGATGCGGACGCGCCTGTTTTTGCGGACCGCGGAATTCCTCTGGCAGGAAGGCCATACTGCGCACGCCACACCGGAAGATGCGGAAGAAGAGACGGTACGGATGCTCGGCGTGTATCGCCGCTTCGCCGAAGAGTACATGGCGCTGCCGGTGATCGAAGGCCGGAAGTCGGACAAAGAGAAATTCGCAGGCGCCCAGCATACATATTCGATCGAAGCCATGATGGGAGACGGCAAAGCCTTACAGGCCGGCACCTCTCACAACCTGGGACAGAATTTTTCCAAGGCATTTGACGTCACTTTCCAGAGCGAGAAGGGAACCCGCGAATACGTTTACGCGACAAGCTGGGGACTTTCGACACGCATGATCGGCGCACTGATCATGGCGCACGGCGACGACAACGGCATCATGATCCCGCCGAAGCTTGCAACCATACAGGTGGTCATCGTGCCGATTTCCCGCAAACCTGAAGAACGCGAACGTGTCATGCAGGCTGTGGATGGTTTTACGGCACAATTCAAGGCCGCCGGGATCGGCTTCAAAGTTGACGACCGGGATCAGCATAGTCCGGGCTGGAAGTTCAACGAGTGGGAGAAACGCGGCGTCCCGCTGCGAATCGAAGTTGGTCCGAAGGATCTCGAGAAGAACCAGGTGATGCTGGCCCGCCGCGACAACCGGGAGAAGACACCGGTTTCGCAGGATGGATTAGGCCAGACCGTGCGCCAGATGCTCGACACGATTCAGACGTCCATGTTTGAACGGGCCAAGGAATTTCGGGAAAAGCACAGCTATCGCGTCGACGATTACTCGAAGTTCAACGAAATCCTCGACGGCGAAGCAGGATTCCTCTGGTGCCATTGGTGTGGCTCCGGTGAATGCGAGGAGAAGGTCAAGGATGAGACCAAGGCCACCATCCGGAATATTCCACGGGACTCCCCACCCGAGTCCGGAAAATGCATCAAGTGCGGTGCGCCTTCCGAGCGCCGGGTTATTTTTGCGCGAGCATATTAGAAGAACGGAACACAAGAAGCACAAGAGGCACAAGAATCGGTCTTTCTTGTGCCTCTTGTGCTTCTTGTGTTCCGTTCCCTAGACTCTCATCATGTCTGACGATCGCGGGACCTGGATCCGGCATTTCCTGTATCTCGCCCTGTTTGCGGCGGCATTTCACAGTCTTCAGTTCCTCGCCTCGCTCTTACTGTGGGTCAATACCAGTTCCCCCGTTCTCATGGCGTACGGCGTCGATGCTGCAGTCAGCGCGTTTGCCGCTCTCGTTCTCGCGGCGCGCCTCGAGCGCGACTGGCGGAATAAATTCATTGCATACGGTTATATGCTCGCCGCCGCGCTGTCCTTCTATCTTGGCGCGTCCATGTTGTGGATCGGCCGGCGTCCGCGGACCAGCATCCTCGGGATCGTCCTGGCGGCTGTCTCGATGCTCGTTATTCCCATCGTTGGCTCTTACATGAAAGTTTTAGCGGTGGAACTTCGCAGTCAGGCGTTAAAATCGGCAGCGATATTCACATTCGGCAACTCGTACCTTTCGATGGTCCTTCTGACTGCTTTGCTGGTGAGCTACGGGATGAACTTGCGGTGGGGCGATCCGCTGGGTGCGCTGGTGATGTTTCCATTCATGGCGCAAAAAGGGATTCAGATTCTGCTCGAGGAAGGGAAGCATGAATACGTGGAAGATTAAGGCTGCTCTGGTCTGCCTGGTTTGCCTGCTTCTTGGGCCCGTGTCCGGCGCGCAACCGCAGCAGCGCCCGAATGGCGTGATCGTGATTCAGGGCGCGACGATCATCACCGGAACCGGCAGTCCATCCATCCGGAACGGTACGATCCTGATCGACGGCGGCCGCATTCGAGGCGTTGGCGCGAAAGGTGAGGTCCAGGTGCCGAAAGATGCCCAGGTCATCGATGCGCGCGGCAAATGGATCATTCCCGGTCTGATCGATGCGCACGTTCATTTCTCACAGTCGGCCGGTCTCTATACGCGGCCGGACGTCATCGACCTCCGCAAGTGGCGTCCGTACGAAAAGGAAATGGATTGGATCAAGCAGCGGCTGCCGTACACCCTTGCGCATTACATCGCTTCGGGCATTACCGGCGTGGTCGACTGCGGCGGGCCAATGTGGAATTTCGAGATGCGCGATATCGCCAATCGTACGGCAAAGGCGCCCCGCGTCGCCGTCGCAGGGCCGTTGATTGCAACTTATCTTCCCCCGACGACCTGGCCGAACGACCCCGACATCGTCAAGCCGAATACTCCGGCCGAGGCCCGCGCGCTTGTACGCAAGCAGTTAGAACATAAGCCGGATCTGATCAAGCTGTGGTGGATCCGGACACCCGGGGATAATCTCGATCAACAGGTCCAGATCATGTCGGCCGCTATCGATGAAAGCAAGTCCCGTGGCGTTCGCGTGGCCGTACACGCCACCGAACTCGAGACCGCGAAAGCCGCCCTTCGCGCCGGCGCGGACATCCTCGTCCACAGTGTCAGCGATCAACGGGTCGACGCGCAGTTCATCAATCTCGTGAAGAGCCGCGACATTATTTATATGACCACGTTGTGGGTCGAGGAAGGCTACCGCATGGTTCTCAATCAGCAGGTCTCTTTGAATGACTTCGAAAAGAAGGTCGGCGATCCGGAAGTGATTGCCACCTGGAGCGATCTCGCCAAGATTCCACCGGAGCAGATTCCCGGCGGTATCCCGGACATCCTTCCGCCGCCGAAGCGGCCGGTCGCCTATGACAACCTGATGATACTGGAAGCTGCAGGGGTCCGGATTGTCGGCGCCACCGATGCCGGCAATATCGGAACACTTCACGGGGCCTCGCTCCATCGTGAATTCGAACTGATGGCGGATGCGGGCATGCGGCCGATGGACATCATCGTATCGGCGACAAAGAATGCCGCAGCCGTCATGGGACGCCAGGCCGAGCTCGGGACGCTCGAAAAAGGGAAGTACGCCGATCTTGTCATTCTCGACGCGGATCCGCTCGTCGATATCAAGAACACCAGGAAGATTTCCAGAGTGATGAAAGCCGGTGAATTCTATGAAGGGGGAAATTAGCCGCAGATGACGCGGATGGCGCAGATGGGCGCGCACGAAAGACCTTTGCTGCGCCCATCTGCGCCATCCGCGTCATCTGCGGCTAATTTCCCCCTCCTATTTTTCCTTGAAAATGAGAATCATTTTCACTTAGGCTTGTAACCATGTTGCAGGCATTCATCGTCGTCTTCCGAGAAGGGTTCGAATCATTCCTGATCGTCGGCGTCATTCTGGCTTACCTTCGCCGCATCGGCCAGCATCGGCTGGTGCCGGCGATGTACTGGGGAATCGCAGCCTCCGTTCTGGCCAGTACCGGTCTTGGATACATGTTGTCTCGCGGCGTGAACGAGTCCCTGTGGGAAGGCATACTGGGTCTTGTGACTATCGTTCTGGTCGGGTCGCTGGTCGTCCATATGTGGAAGGCCGGCGCGCACATGAAGCGCGATATGGAAAGCAAGCTCAGTGAGATTTCCCAGCGTTCTTCGCGGTGGGCATTTGCCGGCGTGTTCTTTTTCACGCTGGTGATGATCACCAAAGAGGGCATGGAGACGGTGTTGATGCTGTTCCAGATCCAGGGTTCCCGAAGCCTGGCGACGGGCGTGTTCCTGGGAGTCGTGGGTGCGACGGCGCTTGCCTGGAGTTGGGTGAGATTTGGACATCTCATCAACATCAAGAGATTTTTCCAGGTCACCGCGATCTTCCTGATGCTGTTCATGGTGCAGATCGGCATCTACTCCTTCCATGAGTTTTCCGAGGCGCGGGTTCTTCCCAACAGCGAGGCCCTGCACGATGCGACCGAGCCGTTTTCGTCCGATGGCATCTACGGCCGGTGGTTTTCGGTCGTGGCGATCGGAGCCTGTGCGGTCTGGCTCGCGGGCGCCAAGGTGAACGACAGCATCAAAGTTAAGATTTAGCGTGATCAAATTCCTTCTCTGGTGCGTCCTACTGGTACTGTGCTGGCCGCTTGCGCTGCTGGCGCTGGTGTTGTATCCCATCGTGTGGCTGATTCTGTTTCCTTTCCGGCTGGTGGGGATTGTGGTGACCGGTGCCCTCGACCTGATCTGGACTATCGTCACGTTGCCGGCGGCACTGCTGCGTAGACTGACGTTTCAGCACCAATGATCAAGAAGACCGTAGAGATCGACGCGCCGCCGGGACGGGTCTGGCCGGTCCTGGCCGACGTGGAGCGATGGCATGAATGGACGCCGTCGATCCGGAGCATCAGGCGATTGGAAGGCGGTCCGTTTACTGTCGGAAGCAGTGCATGTGTCTCGCAACCCAAACTGCGAGAGGCGATCTGGACAGTCTCGCACTTGGAGCCAGGCCGGGGTTTCACATGGACGTCCGGCGGCTCGGGCTTGTTTCGGGCGACCGGAAGTCACCTCATCGAGCCGTCCGGCAACGGCAGCCGCGTCACCTTGTCGGTGGAGTTCAAGGGCTTATTGGGCGGACTCGCCGGCCTCGCATTCGGCAAGCTGACGGATGAATACCTTGCCATGGAAGCTGCCGGCTTGAAACGGAAGTGCGAACTGTAGGGAGCGGCCGGATCCAGGCGGTTAGTGAAAATCGTGCGACGCTACCGGGGCATTGCTGACCGGCAGCAGTTCAAGCCTGGCCGTCTTTACGGAAACCACGTTGTCGACATTCTGAAGACGGCCGTCGACGAGCAGGAACTTGCCGGACACGATCGTGAACCGGTTCTGCTCGAAGATGTCGGGTGTGATGATGACATTCGAAATTCCAGTCTCATCCTCGAGGCTCAGAAAAACAAATCCCTTGGCCGTTCCCGGCCGTTGCCGGCAGATTACTGCGCCGGCAACACGAACGTGCGCGCCATTAGGGATTGTTGTCAGGTCGCTGGCGCAAAGAACTCCCATTTCATTCATTGCATCGCGGTAATACGCCATCGGATGTGGTCCGACCGTCATGCCGGTTCCATGAAAATCCGCAACGAGGCGTTCTTCGGAAGTCATTTGCGCCAGCGGCGAGTCTCCATCGGCTTCGTCGATCGGCTCCAGTAACGGACCGGTTTTCCGGTTCGCGCGTTCGACCTGCCACAGCGCGTCGCGCCGGTGGATACGGTGTTCCAGATTCAGGAAATTCATCGCTCCTACTTCCGCGAGGAGAATCAATTCCCGTTTCTGTAATTCCGGAACGCGGCGCGCCAGATCGTCCACAGACGTGAATGGAGCCCGGTTGCGAGCTTCGACAAGCGCATGCGCGGCGGATTCGCGCATGCTTCTGACGTAACGCATCCCCACGCGCATGGCGCCATGTTCGAGAGTGCAGAGCCAGTCCGATTTCGTGATGTCGATCGGTTTGACCTTCAGGCCGTGACGTTGCGCATCTTTGACCAATGTCGCGGGACTGTAAAAACCCATCGGCTGGTTGTTGAGCATCGCCGCCGTATATGCGGCGAGGTAATGACATTTCAGGTACGCGCTGGCATAGGCAAGCAATGCGAAACTGGCGGCATGCGACTCCGGAAATCCATAAAGCGCAAACGACGTGATGGAATGAATGATCTGATCCTGCACCTCGCCGGCAATCCCATTCTGATCCATTCCCTGGCGCAGTTTGACCTCGACCTCCTTCATCCGCCTTTCGGACCGTTTAAACCCGAACGCGCGGCGCAATTCTTCTGCCTGGCCGCCGCTGAATCCTGCGGTCAGCATGGCCATTCGCAGCAATTGTTCCTGGAAGAGCGGCACACCGAGCGTTCGTTTCAGTACAGGTTCGAGCGATGGATGCGGATACGCGACAGGCTCCCGCCCCTGCCGCCGCTTTAAATATGGATGCACCATGTTGCCGACGATCGGACCGGGCCGGATGATCGCCACCTGCACGACGATATCGTAAAATCGGTCGGGCCGCATCCGAGGCAGGCACGACATCTGCGCGCGGCTTTCAATCTGGAACATGCCGACCGTGTCCGCTTTTTGCATTGCGGCGTACGAGGCGGGGTCGTTTTCGGGAAGATGGGCGAGATCGACTTCTTCATCATAATGATCCCGGATCAGGTGGATGCAATCCTCCATGACCGCCATCATTCCCAGCCCCAAGAGATCGACTTTCACGATGCCCACATCGGCGCAGTCGTCCTTGTCCCATTGCACGACGTTGCGGCCCGGCATTGTCGCCGGTTCCAGCGGTACGACCGAATCCAGCTGGCCCTGGCAGATCACCATGCCGCCCGAATGCTGTCCGAGGTGGCGCGGCAGATCCTGCAATCGCAGGCACAGCTCGAGGAATTTTCGGATGCGTGGCTGCCGCATATCGAAGCCGGCGGTATGGAACTGCGCTTCCAGCGTATCGGAGGCGTCTTTGTATTCGAAATGTCCCACCAGGCTGGAGAGGCGATCAAGCGTGGACGCATCGAAACCCAGCACTTTCCCGGTTTCACGCGCCGCGGACCGGCCGCGATAGGTAATGACATTCGCCGTCATTGCGGCCCCGAGCGCGCCATACCGTTCGTACACATATTGAATGGCGCGTTCGCGTTGATTGCCGCTGGGAAGGTCGAGATCGATGTCCGGCCACTCGCCGCGTTCTTCGGAAAGGAATCGTTCGAAAAGCAGGCCCATTTTCACCGGATCGACCGCGGTAATACCCAACGCATAACAGACGGCGCTGTTCGCCGCCGAGCCGCGGCCTTGAATGAGGATATTGTTCTTGCGGCAGAACTGGACAATATCCCAGACGATCAGGAAATAACCTTCCAGGTGCAGCTTCTCGATCAACGTCAGTTCACGCTCGATCTGTTGCCGTGATTTTTCATCGTAGGGCTGGAAACGATTCCGCGCGCTTTCAGAGGTGCGTTTGCGCAGAAAAGAAGCCATCGTCTCGCCGTCGCCTACTGGATATACCGGAAACTCATAACCCAGGTCTTTCAATGTGAATCGCAGGCGTGAGGATACTTCGCAGGTGTTGGCGGCCGCTTGGGGGACGTCTTTAAAGAGCCGTGTCATCTGCTGTGCCGTTTTCAAATGCCGCTCGGAGTTTTTCGAAAGCAGACGGCCAGCGGTTTCCAATGTCCGGTGGTTTCGGATGCAGGTGAAGACATCGAGGATCTCCCGTTGAGCGGGCGTTGCATAGCGCACGCCATTGGTGGCAATCAGCGGAAGACGGAATGTTTCCGCAAGCGCGATGGCTTGCTGATTGACGGCTTCTTCTTCGCGGTCGTAGTGGCGCTGGAGTTCGACATAAACGTTCCGGCAACCGAAAATTCCGGTTAGACGGTCGAGCGCACCGCTGCCGTTCCTGTTGCGGATAGCGGTGGTGAGCGGCCCGTGCTCACCGCCGGTCAGGCAGATCAGCCCGCGCGCATGCGCGGCCATCTCATCTTCTGTGACTGCGCCTTTGCCTTTCGGCGCGCGCAGCTTCATGCGCGTCAGCAGACGGCAAAGGTTCTGGTAGCCCTCCCGCGTTTCGGCAAGCACTGGATAACGGATGCCGGTTGTGGCGGTCACCTCCGCGCCGATATGGGCTTGAATGCCGGCCTTCTTCGCCGCCAGGTGAAATCGCGGTGCGCCGTAGACGCCGTCCCGGTCCATGAGCGCCATGGACGGCATGCCGTATTCCGCGGCGGCTCCGATGAATTCCTCGGGCAGGGCGGCGCCGTCGAGAAAACTGAATGCGGAGCCGGCATGAAGTTCGATGTACGGCGCGGTCAATCGTAGACTCCGTGGGCGTACCAGCGATCCAGATGGACGTCGTAATAGATACGGTAAAGCGCATCGAGGACCTCGATATCCCATTCCTCGCGATCCCATGTGTTGGGCCGCCACCAGTCACCCGACGTGCGCCACGGTCCGCTCGCTGTGGCCACCGGTCCATGCTTGCCATGCCACGCGATCCAGCTGGGGATGCCGCCGCGCAGTTGGACGGTGGCTTCGAGCGGCGGGCGGAAAACACGACAGGATAGATTGCTCTCCCCGCTCAAGGGCCGGAGGCCCGACAGAGTGTAGCCCCAGCCGTAAGGCTGGGGTGAACGGTCTGTAACAGCGGGCAGCGCCGGAGGTGTGTAAGTCGGGCCTCCGGCCCTGTTGGGCAACAGGCCCGTAGCGCCCGCGGCACTCGAGAACCTCTTGACTGCAATCCCATCCGGGCGATGCGTATCCAGAATCTCCGGCGCACCGACATTCTCCTCACCCACCACCGCCTTCAACCGCGCTAACGTCAGCTCCAGTTTTTCCGGCTCCGGCGAGAGCGGCACGAACAACCCGTTCTGCACCACGCGCGGTTTTGCCGGAATTGCTTCCAGCTCCACTCGGCGAATCGCCTCCCGGGCCGGATGCGCTTCCAGATCCAGGGTCAGGAGCCGCGTCAGCAGCCGCGCATTCCTTACAGGCAGCGGCAGATTCAAAACCCGCAAATACTTTCCCAGCGCCAGCCGCACTTCATGCGTTGCGAGATTCCTCGATCGCATCCGCGAGCAGATCTGTTCCAGCATTCGCGACAAAATGAATGTCAGCGGCTCGATCGTCGTGATTTCATAATCCAGTTCCAGGACTTCCACGAATCGAACCGGATCCACGTGCGGCACCAGCGTGCGGGCGCCAGAGCCGCGCGCCATCTTGTGAAGCTTGGCGCCGTCCTGGCCAAGACGCTCCGCCACCTGAATCGGCGGGAGTTGCGCAAATGCGCCGAGCGTGCGGATGCCCCAGCGGTCGAGCGTTTCCAGAATTTCGGAAGAAGGGGACAGAACCTGCAGCGGGAGATGGTTCAATCGCGCCGCTTCGGTTCCGCGATTCACAACCGTGATGCCGCTGAACCCGCGCGCGGCGCAGATGGCCGCATCCGCATTCGCCGCCAGCGCGATATTGGCCTGGATGCCGCGTTCGCGCACCCGTTCGGCGACCTGCTCGGCAATCTGCGGATACGATCCGAAAAGCCGCTCCAGTCCTTCCGCATCGAAAACAACGGTACCGGTCGATGTCTTTTCCACGCGCGGCGAGAACGCGGCCGCGCAGTCGAGCAGGATGGCATCCGTTTCAGCGGATGCATTCGGAATATAGATGCACGCGAACATGAGTTACTGGTTTCGCCCTGTCGGGCGCATATTCGCTCCGCTCATGAGTTAGTGGTTTCGCCCTGTCGGACTCACATTCGCTCCGCTCATGGGATTTCAAAGAGCGTGGCCTGCGGGAGCGCACCACTTCGATATTCAAATTCAAGCCGTCCAGAAGGGTCGACCATTCCGCGCCACTGGTTTTCATTCGGAGCACGAGTGCGGCGGCGGATTTGACGATACTGTCGGAACTGATGACAACGAGCGCAGTCGGCGTCTTCTCGATCGTGCGTTGAAATCGGAACCACGATGCCAGGGAGATCGATTGAACGTGCGGCAGCGGAAGATCCGTCAGATCCATCACCACGCGGCCGAAACCGCCGCCCTGCAGCAACAGATCCGTGGATTTCAGAACCTGATCGAGTTTGTGGCAGCGCACCCACAACAAACGCTGCAAGTCCAGGCCAGCGGCCGCCGCCGATTTCGGATCGAACGCGTCCGTTCCATCCACCAGCGCACAGACTTCATCGCCGGCCGTGGCTTCCACAAGGATGGACACCATGGCCGACGTGCGTCCGGATGTCGGCGGGCCAAAAATTTCGGTGATGGCGCCGCGGGGCAGTCCTCCCGTCAGCGTGTCCAAGGGTGCGATTCCTGTCGGAACGCTTTCGAGAACACGTCGGTCGAGGTCGGTAAATGGCAATGGAACCCGTTCACTCAAGGCGGATTCCAACCGGGAGCGGATCACTGATTGCATAAAGTTAATCGAGAACAGATTTCTTATACCGTACATTTGTATGGTAGTCAATCCGATGCCGAAACGAATTGAAACGACAGCACTTCCTTTGATTCCACCCGATCCGACGATTCCCAGACTGCGTCTTGCGGCCTCGAATTGCCGCGCCTGTGAACTGTGGAAACGGGGTACCCAGACCGTTTTTGGAGAAGGCGGCCCGAAAGCCCGGGTCATGCTGATTGGAGAACAGCCGGGGGATCAGGAAGACATCCAGGGCCGCCCATTTGTCGGACCTGCGGGAAAAGTTCTCGATAAAGCTCTACAGGAAGCAGGCATTGATCGGGACGACATCTATGTCACGAATGCGGTGAAACACTTCAAATGGGAGCCACGAGGGAAGCGGCGTATCCACAAAAAGCCGAACTCGATGGAAATCACCGCCTGCAAACCGTGGATCGAAGCGGAAATCGACGTTGTGAACCCCGACGTTATCGTCTGCCTCGGAGCGACCGCCGCACAGGCGCTGCTCGGCCGCCAGTTCCGGGTTAGTATCCAGCGCGGTACATGGGTTTCATCGCCCTATGCGCCTTTCGTGATGGCCACCGTCCACCCCTCATCGCTGTTGCGTGCGCCGGATGAAGAAACCCGCCACCGCGAAACGGAACGTTTCATCGAGGATCTCCGGCTCGTGCACGAAGCACTGAAGAAACATAAGGTTGCATGACAAGGTCGGGAACGGGGAATAGCCACAAAAGGCACATAAGGGACCACAGAAAGCACAAAAACGTAAGGTCATTCTAATGTTTTGTGCCTTTTGTGGTTATTCCCCCTCTGGAATTCTCCAGCCTCGTACTACGATATCAGGGGGGACCGCGCTGTCATCGATGATCCGACTTCCGAAGAACCTGAGGCTCCGTGAGCCTTTACTCATCATTATTTTGATCATACTTGCGTCGATATTGTTCGCCGTGACGCATGCTTACACGCAGGCTTATGATCGCCGCCGTACCGAGTTGGGGCAGCAGTGGTTCGATTCGGCTTTGGCGGAGCTGCGCAGCGGGAGTGCGAACTCCGCGGTGGAGGGATTTCAGACCGCGCTCAGCTATGCTCCGGCAAACTGGGACTACCGGCTTGAACTTGCAAGAGCTCTCACTGCCGCGAATCGCACAGCCGAGGCGCGCGCCTATTACCAGACGCTCTGGCAGACGAACCCCGACGACGGTTCCGTCAACTTGCAGCTTGCCCGTCTCGCCGTGCAGAACGGAACCAGGGAAGAAGCCGAACGCTATTTCAACGGCGCGATTTTCGGTATCTGGGAAAGCGATGCTGCTGAAAACCGGCGTGCAGCGCTCTTCGAGATGATCGACTTCTATCTGCGGCAGAATAATTACGGCGCGGCGGACTCCGAGCTTACGGTCCTGTCCGCAAATATTCCCGAGGATCCGAATACGCATGCGCGCGTCGCCGGACTGTTTCTGCGCGTCAACGACAACGCGCGCGCTCTCACCGAGTTTCGCTCCGCGCTGTTGCGGGATCCGAAGAATCCTGCCACGCTCCGGGGAGCCGGCGAAGCCGCGTTCCGGCTGGGCCGGTATCGGGATGCAAAATCCTTTCTCGACAGCTCGCTGCGCTTCGGTCCGGAAAATCAGTTCGCGCGCGATCTTCTGGCCACGATTAATGCCATTCTGTCGCTGAATCCGCTCGAGAGCCGCATCCCTTCGTGGGAAAAAGCGCAGCGTATCGTTCGCGGTTTTCAGATCGCAGGGGATCGTCTCAATGCCTGCATGATGCAGCTTCAAGCTGCTCCGGCGAATCCGTCGTCGATAGGGCTTGGTGAGTTCTCGGAAAAATGGATGATGCTGGCCCCGATGGTGCAGGAGCTGAAGTTGCGGAACGACGCGGACCTCTCCCAGGAAGCCATGGAACTCACATTTTCGATCGAACAGCAGACAAGTACCCTCTGCGGTCCGCCGCCTGCGGGCCCCGACATGGCATTGCTCACCATCGCCCAGGCGCGGCCTAAAGATCAATGAGCACATCCGAAGATCTGCTTCGGCGCCTGGGCGCACAGCTTTCCTATAACGAAGAACGCTTTTTTCTCGTCCTCGCGATTTTCATCGGAATCATTGCGGGCATGGCGGTCGTCTGCTTTCGTGTCACGATGGAGTGGACCCACCTCTTTTTGCTCGGCTCGTCGATTACGCCGACGCTGACGCGCGCGTTTCTTGCGCCTTCGCTGACCGGGTTGGTGATCGCCGGTCTCGTTTTCACTGTGTTCGGCGGCGCGCGCGGCAGCGGATTGAACCAGACGAAGGCCGCTCTTTACGTTTCGGATGGGTATATCCCGTTTCGAACGGTCATCGGTAAATTCATCACCGCGACGCTGGCGATCGGTTCCGGTCATTCGCTCGGGCCGGAAGATCCGTCATTGCAGATCGGCGCCGGGCTGGCCTCCGCTTTCGGACAAAATCTGAAGCTTTCCCGCAAGAAGCTTCGCCTGCTGGCTCCGGTCGGCGCCGCTGCGGGTCTGGCAGCGGCGTTCAACGCTCCGATTTCCGCCGTGCTGTTTGTTATCGAAGAAGTCATCGGCCACTGGAGCGCGGGAATCCTCGGAGCCGTGGTGTTGTCAGCCGTGTCCAGCGTTGTGGTCATGCGCGCGTTCCTCGGAACGGAGCCTCTGTTCCGCATTCCGCCGACAAGTGTTTCGCGCTGGCAGGAGCTGCTGGCATACGCGGTCCTGGGTATCCTCGGAGGCTTGGCATCCGTCGCGTTCTCGCAGGCTATTGAATGGCTTCGTCCGAGAATGAAAGCGTTTCCGCTGAAAGCGCAGTTTTTTCAACCCGCGATTGCCGGACTTCTGCTCGGCTGCATTGCGGCGGCCGGGTTTCCGCAGGTCATGGGCGCCGGCTACGACTTCATGGATCAGGCAATGCACGGCCAATTCACATGGCAGGTGCTGGCGATCCTCGCCGGACTCAAAATCGTTGCGACCACGGTCTCCTACGTCAGCGGAACGCCAGGCGGCATGTTCGCGCCGACGCTTTTCATCGGCGCAATGCTGGGGGGATCTGTCGGCACTGTCGAGCGATTGCTTTTCCCGAATTTGACGGGCTCGGTCGGAACTTACGCGCTGGTCGGCATGGGAGTTTTATTTGCGGGTTTCCTGCGGGCTCCGATCACGTCGGTGTTCATGGCGCTCGAAGTGAGCGGCGATTATTCGATCATTCTCCCGGTGCTGGTCGCCAATATGCTGTCATACCTGATCTCGCGGCAGTTGCAGAAAGTCCCGGTCCTCGAAGTTCTCACGCGGCAGGACGGCCTCTACCTTCCGGCTCTCGAAGAAGAGCGGGAACACGAGTCGCTGCTTGTCGAAGACGCCATGCGCGAACCCGCGGTCAGCCCATTCGACGGGAAACAGACCGTGGCGTGGGCCCGCGCGATTGCGGGAACCGAACCCGGCGGTAAATTCCTCGTTATCCTCGATGAGCGGAAATGGTCCGTCGTGACCTCCGAAGAACTGGAAGAACTCACCAGTGACGGCAAAGCCGGACAGCCGCTCGATGCGGTGCTGCCGGACCGCGCCGTGCCCTATCTCTATCCCGACCAGGACCTCGACGTCGCGCTTGGTTATACGCAGGAGTGGACCATGATTCCGGTCGTGAGCCGCACGAACAATATGCGGATTCAGGGCGTCATCGAACTTGCCGACGTTCTGCGCGCCTACCGGCCCACCCACGCCGAAGAGACCGGGGAGGGGGAAACAACCACAAGAAGGACATCACGCACAAGAACGGGATCCGTTTTGTAACTCTTGTGTCTCTTGTGCTTCTTATATCCACTTTTCGAAGACGATCGGCGAAGATCGAGGTATGGATGGAATCGGATCGTTCTTCCAAGGGAAAGCGGCTCTCGTGACAGGCGCCTCGTCCGGCATAGGCGAGGAACTCGCCTGGCAGCTGGCTCAGGCGGGCGCCGTGGTGACGCTGTCGGCGCGGCGGACTCCATTGCTGGGGGGACTCGCGCGGCGAATCGAAGAGTCGGGAAAGCGCCGGCCGCTGATAGTCGAATGTGATGTAACAAGAGACGGGGACCTGGAACGTGCCGTCGCGGAGACTGTTCGCGAGTTCGGGAAGCTGGATGTGGCGGTGGCGAATGCCGGTTTTGGAGTATCCGGTCCATTGAAAGAGCTTTCTCTCGGTGATTACCGCCGCCAGTTCGAGACGAACGTGTTCGGGGTTTTGCGAACCATCTATGCCTCCCTTCCGGAGATCGAGAAGACGAAGGGCAATCTCGTCATTATCGGCAGCATCGCCGGCTGGATGCCGATGCCGGGCGCCTCAGCCTACGGCATGAGCAAGTTTGCTTTGCGAAGCCTGGCGAGTTCGATCGCTCCGGAACTGCGGCCGCTCGGCATCAAGGTGACACTGATCAGTCCCGGCTGGGTGGCCAGCAACTTCGGCCGCGTTGATAATCAGGGAAAACCTCGCGACAGGAATCCGAACCCGCCGCCACAGTTGTTCGTGATGCCTGCAGCTAAAGCAGCCCGGCAGATTCTGAACGCCGTGGCACGCGGCAAGGACGAAGAGATCATCACTGGTCACGGCAAGGTTGCGGTGTTTCTCGAACGATTCGCGCCATCGGCGCTCCACGCGGTAACCCGGAAGATCGCCGAACTCCGGAAGGCGCGCGCGTAGGACGAGGAAACAACAAGATTACCAGCGCGCAGATGCCGACAGTATTCATCAGAACTCAATTCACCGAAGCTTCGGTCCCTTCTTCAAATTACAATGCTGGCTGAGATGCTCCTAAACTAACCGGCCGCTGGCCGAACCGTGTACGGCGGATTGAACTCAGGTGCGTGCCCTTGACGGCCCGCCATCCACCGCAACAGATAGACGATCTTCGGATCGGTTAGACCAAAGAATCCCGGGATAACTTCCAATACGGTATGGGCGACCATGTCTTTGAAGTAGTCGATATCCGGTTCAACGAGGACCCAATTCGTTCCAGCCGGCGATGGTTCCTTTTCGTGGAATGTGAGTTGTACATTCGCTTCGCCAAATTGAATCTGCTTGTAACTTGTGGTCGCGCCGGGATGGAGAAGGCCGGGATTCGGTTCTTCAGCAAAGCTGCCCTGATTGTCCGCGGTGCGGACTTGTGTTACGAGAGTCGGATCAGCCCATACATAAAACCGGTCCTGCTTCATGGGATATGTCGCGTTATTCCATACAAGCTGGCGAAAATACTGCAGTACTGTTCCTTGCGGCAACGGGATGTCGCGACATGCCGTTAGGATATTAAGAAGGCAGGCGAGGTCCTTGCCATCCTCGACCTCCTTTAAATCTTCATACCTTCTTTGAGCGGACGCGGCATCGTCCGCACCCTGCGACAACAGCTCGTACAGCTGCGGTGCGAGTACAAGCAGATCGTTAAATTGTGAAAAATTAAACTCGGCTTTCTCGGGCAGAATCATCAGCGAGACTGTACGCACGAGATTTGCAGATACGTCGACGGGAAAGAAGCCGGTATCGAGCACATTATCTCGCGAGATCAGTACCGTATACTGGTCTCCAAAGTTGTCGTAGACCGTAACATCAGGAATATTGATCGTGGGGCCTTTGACATTGTTCCGGTAGATCGTCCGTTTATTTCCGTCAGTGAGCGTCAGTAGTACCTCTGTTCCAGCAGGGACGAGTTGGCGCGTGCTGTCATAGAGGTTGATAAGAATCTTTCCCGTTGCCATAGTGTAATCTCCCAAAGTGTTTAGTCAGGCCAGTAAGGACTGGACAGTGCCTTATCCATCGCTTGTGCCTAAACGACGGCGCCGACTGCCGTTGCGAGATTCGTCACGGAGCCGATGAGACGCGTAACAGTGTCTATTGTTTGTTGAATTCGGTTTATGTCGGCGATCGTTTGCTTCAGCTCATCATTAGTCCGCTGGATTTGATCGGCTGCTGTTTGAAATGCGGGTGTATTGTCACTGAATAGCTGACCGGCGAGTTTACGCTGACGATCATCGAGTGCGAACCGCAATTGTTGAAGCTGCCGATGTTTAGGGTCACTGGGAAGCAAACTGCCGATTTGGACGTCCAGTTCCGTTAGTACATCGCCGATTAAACGCAAGAGTTCAATTTTGGTCATAGGCTCTAGGTGCCTTTCACTTTTTGAAGAGAATCGGCCGCCCGTTTCGCGGCATTACCGAACGCTTCCATGGCGTCGACAAAACTTGCCAAGTCATGAACCGTCGGCTTCGATTGTCTCGCAAACTTTTCTAGCGCCTCATTGGCTTTTTTCATGGCATCCAGGCCTTCGCCCGGATCGGCGGTCAGAAATGCTTCGATACGGTCTTCAGTATCACCAATCGCGTTGGCATAGTCGCGCAGCTTGCCGGGATCTGACTTATCACCCTTTGAAAATTCCTCGTTATATGCGTCAATCGCAGCGGTACGGCGTTCGCTATAATCTTGCCGCTTCCGCTCGTAAGCGACGGTGATATCCACTTTCAGGGCTTCAATAAGGTCGTTGACGGGTCGTACCCCCTGCTCTGCCGCTGTTTTGATTCCTTCTTCAATTTTCTTAGTCACAAAGATCTCGAGGACTTTACCAATAACCGGAAACGCCTTGTTTGCGACGCCCTGAAAAGCACCGGTGTCCGTTCCGCTGAGTGTGGCAACCTCATCGGAGAGATTAGTCACTGCGGTTTGAAGATCCGATGCTTTACCTTTAACCGTCGTCGGCGCTTGATTTGTAGCGAGGGTGTATAACAGCTCAGTGTAGTCTGAAAGCACGGAAAGCGCTTTAATTCGGGCCCGAATCCCGTCGCTGGAGAAAACCTGGGCCTTTACAAGGTCATCCAATTTGATCTGTTGTTGAGTCGCTGCCTGTCGAAAGAGATAGTGGTCCCGCTCCGTCTTGTTCAACTCCGTCAAGTAGACCTTCGTTGTTTCGATAACGACAGCGCTGGAGTCTCGGAATTTTGAGACAGGAGTGGTGTAATCACCAGGCCCCCCACATGCGGCCAAGGTAAATACTGCACAAAAAACGACAGCGCGTACCCGGCTTCTCAAGCAGTCTTCCATTGCACGCTTTCCCTATCCATTTCGGACTATTGGTGACGATGGGCGCTCTTCCGCGTGGGCGTTTTCGTCTGCCGACTCCGGTGGCGGTGTTACATTTGAGCCTCGTTGAGGATTCGGCGTGTGTGTCGAGCCGGTACGAGCATCAAGTGTGCTAGTATCCGGCGGCTGATCGTTACGGTGCCGTCGCTGTCAAAACCAAAACGATCAAATCAGATCCACCTGGGGATCTTCCCAGAGGTTTTATCATTCACTACTTGTGTTTGCAAGCCGCGATGGTTTTCTGGGGGCGACCTGTTGAAAATGGGTGCTTCCCATCGAGTGGACGGCTTGGCGATGTCCAGTGAACTTGTCCCAACGTGCCAGGCTTCGCGGGACCTGTCCGGTCCGATCCGGAGGTGCTCGGCAATTTCATGCCAATGGCTGCATTCGCCTGAAGAAAACACGCAACCTGAATCGCGAAAATAGAAGGCGTGCTTGGAAATACAATCAAAGTGACGGAAGACCAGACCCATGAATACTACAGCGCTTGACGTTGCCACCCGAGTCGCGCTCTATCCAATCGGTTGGCAGGATCATCGTCCTACCGAAGTCGGCGGGCTGCACAATCGCTACGGAGAATCCACGATCGCGAGCCGGAGGGTGTAACGTTCATAAAGAGTTCGCCGCCGTCGAAATGCTTGCCCGCGGGAAGTTTTGCCAATTCGATGGCCTTCAAAACCTTTTTTCGAGACAGGACTTGACTGGATGTTATTGGAATAGCCCCAACGGGAATCGAACCCGTGTTTTGGCCTTGAGAGGGCCGCGTCCTAGCCGCTAGACGATGGGGCCGAGCGGACAAAAATAAGGTACCACAAAATAAGGCATGACGCGTGCACGCACTCTGCGGGAGGTCTTATGGTTCGACCGTGGCGGTGGAAGTTACCGGATGAAGATCAACCCCAGTGGCATGAAACGGATTACCGGCCGACGTTCGGCGGAGAGTACTTTGGCGGTCTGGGCGGACCGGTGGATTGGATGCATCCCGGCGATGCTCCGGGACAGCATTCGGGCCGCGGGCCGCGCAGTTATCAACGGCCGGATGACCGAATTGTGGAAGACGTCGTCTGGCGGCTGATGCATCATCCGCACATCGATGCGACGGACGTTCATGTCACATGTCATGACGGCGAAGTCACATTGAGTGGCACTGTGGATGACCGGCAGATCAAACGCCTTACCGAGGACGAAGTCTATTGTGTCTGGGGTGTCCGCGACGTCCAGAATCAACTGCGGCTCAAAGCTGGGAGTCACGCGGCGTAACCCAGTTCGTCTTCAGCATCGAGTAGAGCGCCAGGTCGACATAGTGGTCGTAAAGCCATTCGGCCTGGCGCAGGATACCCTCCTGGACGAACCCGAGGCGCTCCGGGACAGCCCGGCTCTTCACATTGCCGACGGCGCAATGAATGACGAGACGGTGGCAATTCTGTTCGTCGAAGGAGTAGCCCGTCAGGTGAGCGACGGAACGTGTGATGACGCCTTTCCCCTGATGCTTCTGGTCCAGCCAATATCCCAGCTCCGTCTTCCGGTTCAGCAAGTCGAGGTAATGCTGGCCGAGCACGCCGGCGAGCGACCCGCCGCACACAATGCCAAAGGTCAGGCCGTTGTCGTCCCATGCCTGTTCGAGCGAGCGTCCGATGAATCGCGCCGTGTCGTGAAGCGTGGTGCTGTTGTCGAGCCAGGGAAGCCACTGTTTGAGATAGGCGCGATTGCGGTCGATCAGCCTGGTCAATTCGTACGCGTCGTCCTCGGCGATCTGCCGCAACACCAACGAGTCGGTGACACGCAATATCATCCGGTTCATATGGGTTAAAGTGCAATCTCGACAGGGCCCGCAGACGGCTTCAACAATTCCACCATTTGCGAGGCGAGCGGGCTGATGCGCGATCCCGGCAGAACGATACCCGCGAGATTCAGCGGATCGGCCGCCGGAATCTTCAACGCCGTGTCGGCGGGCATTCGCCGTATCGAGCGCAGCAGATCGACGGCCTCCCCGCGCGCAAACTGTTCGCCGAGAAAACCGGAAACGAACCTCCCGCCCCGGATTTCGCCTCGCGCTTCCATACGGCGCAGCGCAACCAGCAGATCGCGCCAGGCCGGCGCCAGAGTTTCGCGGGCAATCAGATCGCGGAAGATCAGACCCCAGCGCAAAAGAATCTGGCGGGCAAACGCTTCGGCGCGCTCATCCGAAGACGACGCGGGCTCCGGATGTTCCAGCAGCGCCCAGCGGCCCGCGGCATGACGCGGCATCTTGAGACGCGAACTGCCTTCGCCGCGTCTGCGTTTCGGATCCACCAGCGCTCGAAGGTTTTCAAAACCGTCCGCCGTGACAAGACCGCCGGCCGCCAACTCCCACAAGGCATCCTCCACCTGGCTGGTCAGTAAACCTGTCGTTTTTGCGAGCTCCGGAAGGAACGATGCGCCGCGCTGTTTCAACGCTTCGAAGACCTGGCGACCGGAGTCCGAAATGCCGTCCGCAAGCGCCGACGATTCGAGCAGCCACGGCGCATCTTCACGCAGGAAGATGGCGACCGGAGCGACACGCGTCGGCCGGACGCGTTTCGCCGGTGATGGATGCGCTCCCGAGTCTCCCGAAAGGACGAGCGACGGATGCGGCGAAAGACGGCCCCACATGACCTCGCCGGACAGACACAGCCGGTCCAGCAAGTCCGGCGTATACCGCGCGATCCGTCGGCGCAGGACTTCCGACTCCCATGCGGCGGCTGAAATCTCATATCCCTGAAGCTGTTTGAGAACCTGAAGCGTGCCGTCGACTCCGTGAAGCTGCGTTCCTGGTGCGACATGCTGCCAGGTAAAGAGGAAGCGCATGAAGTCGGCGGATGTGACGGGCTCGATTTCCTTGCGCAGCTTTCCGAGCGTCATCCGGTGAATGCGCGCGAGCAGGCGGCGGTTGCACCATTCGATCTCGCTGTCCGGCAGCTTGGAATCGGGAGTGAAGCGGCCGCGCAGAACCTGGCCGGAAGCTTCGAGTTTTGCCATTGCGGATTGGACGACGCCGCGCGGCAACGCCAGCCGGCCGGCCAGAGCGGTGACGGTCATGGGGCCGGTGGATTCCATCCAGCCACGAACCGCCGCAAGAATGCCTTCCTCGGATTCGACTGTGCCGGCGCGTTCGGCGGCAATCCAGAATGGGCGGCCGCCGCGTTCGATGATGTGGACGCGGCGCATCTTGCCGAGTGCGTCGAACAAGGCCTGCCATTCCGGGACGGGCGGCAGAGCCATCAACGTCAGCAGGGCATCGTGGAGTTCGTCGGCATCGCGCACGACGGGCCACGATTCGCTGAAGACTTCTTCAATCGCTGCGGGATCGAGCGCTCCGATGTCGCCGGCGTCGCTGCCCAATGTCCGCCGCATCTGCACGGCGCGCGCGCGCCGTTCTTCGAGCGGCGCGTCGTCGAGGTAGGCATACGGATTCGCGTTCAGAATCTCGTGCGAGAGCGGCGACGGTTCGGCAGTATCGATGGCGACGGTCCGGACGTCGCCGGCTCCAATCGCGTCGAGCAGCGCCTTGAGGCCATCGATATCCATCGCTTCATGGAGGCAGTCTCGAATTGTCTCCTTGACGAGAGGATGGTCCGGAATCCCGATGTCCGGTCCGACCAGGTTTTCGCCGCAGGCGGCCTGATCGGGAAAAACCGCCGCCAGAAGATCGTCGGACCGCATCCGCTGAATCGGCGGCGGCACCTTCCGGCCGTGCGAGAATCGCAGGATCGCGAGGGCGCGCGACGCATTCCAGCGCCACCGCGCGGTGAACATAGGCGAGTCGAGCAGAGCCTGCGTCAGGATGTCTTCGACCGTGTTGACGTTCAGGAAATTGAAGACAAGTTCCAGCGGAAAGCTGTGCTGCTCGCCGAGCGAGATCACGATGCCGTTGTCGGTCGCCGCCGCTTGAAGCTCGAAGTTGAACGTCCGGCAGAATCGCTTCCGCAGCGAAAGACCCCAGGCCCGATTGATCCGCGCGCCGAAAGGCGCATGAATCACGAGCTGCATGCCGCCGCCTTCATCGAAAAATCGTTCGGCAATGACGGTCTGCTGTGTCGGTATGGCGCCCAATGCGGCGGCGCCCGCCCGGACATACAAAGCGGCCTGTTCGGCGCCGCGCCGGTCGAGCGCGCAGTGTTCGATCAGCCATTCGACAGGCTCGGCTTGCTGCACGATCTGTTCCCGGATATTCGCAACCTCTTCGGAGAGCTCAACCGTGCGGCCGGGCGCTTCTCCGCGCCAGAAAGGAATCGAAGGCGCTGCCCCATGCGCGTCCTCGACACGGACGCGGCCCGATTCGACCCGCCGGATGCGCCAAGAAGTCGTACCCAGAAGGAAGACATCGCCGGCCAGGCTCTCGACCGCAAAGTCCTCGTCCAGCGTGCCGACGATCGTTTCCTCCGGCTCGGCGACCACGTAGTAATTTGCGTTTTCGGGAATCGCACCGCCCGAAGTGATGGCCGCAAGCCGGGCGCCGCGGCGGCCACGAACCATATTGTTGATCTGATCGCGATGGAGGTAAGCGCCGCTGCGGCCGCGCTGCGTGGCGATGCCTTCGGAGAGCATCTCGATGATGTCGTTGAAGTCGTCGCGCGGCAGATCGCGATACGGATAGGCCTGCTGGATGAGTCTATAAAGGTCGTCTTCATTCCAGCCTTCGCAGGCCGCGGCCGAGACAATCTGCTGGGCCAGAACGTCGAGCGGCCACGACGGGATCTCCAAGGCATCGAGATCGCCGGCGCGGATGGCATGGACCAGTGCCGCGCATTCGACCAGCTCGTCGCGCGTTGTCGCGAACAGGCGCCCTTTCGGAATGCTCAGTGGATCAACGCGGTGTCCCGATCGGCCGATGCGCTGAAGCGCGACGGCGATCGATCGCGGCGAGCCGATCTGGCAGACCAGATCCACGGACCCGATATCGATGCCCAATTCGAGCGATGCCGTGGCGACGACCGCGCGCAGTTCGCCGTTCTTCAGTTTTTGTTCCGCTTCGAGCCGAAGTTGCCGTGAGAGACTGCCGTGATGAGCGAGAACCGCGCTTTCGCCCATGCGCTCCGCGAGATGATGCGAGACGCGTTCGGCGTGCCGGCGCGTGTTCACGAAGATCAGGGTCGTGCGGTGCTCAAGGATGAGTTCAGCAAGGCGGTCGTAAATCTCACCCCACATCTCATTACTGGCGACGGCGCCGAGTTCGTCTTTCGGCACCTCGACGGCAAGATCCATCTTTCTGCGGTGTCCGCTATCGATGATGCGGACGGGTTTGTCGGGCACGACAAACTTCGCGACCTCTTCAATGGGCCGGACCGTCGCGGACAATCCGATGCGCTGCGGTTTGCTGCCGCCGGCCTTCGCCACAAGATCATCCAGACGGACGAGGGACAGCGAGAGATGCGCGCCGCGCTTGTCGTCGGCCAGCGCGTGGATTTCATCGATGATGATGGTTCGCGCGGTTTTGAGAAACTCGCGGCTGCGTTCGGCCGTCAGGAGAATAAAGAGCGACTCGGGCGTCGTGACCAGAATGTGGGGCGGCCGCTTGATCATCTGCTGGCGTTCCCACATCGGCGTGTCGCCCGTCCGCACGGCGGCGCGGATCGGCGGCATCAGCAGGCCTTTCTCGCCGGCGAGCTTTGCGATTTCGGCGAGAGGCCGTTCCAGGTTCTTCTGGATGTCGTTGCTGAGGGCTTTCAGCGGCGAGACGTAGACGACTTCGGTTTCGTCTTCAAGCGAGCCGTCGAGCCCGGCCCGGACGAGGCGATCCAGGCAGGAGAGGAACGCGGCGAGCGTTTTGCCGGAACCGGTGGGCGCGGAGATGAGGACATCGCCACCGCTACCAATCTCCTTCCATGCGAGTTGCTGCGCTTCAGTCGGTCCCGAAAAAGATCGCTCGAACCATTCCTGGACGATGGGATGGAAGTTCACGAATTCAGTGGAACACAAGAAGCACAAAGGCACAAGGGCGGGCGTGGGCCGGTTCTGTCAGAGGAAAAAACGGCGGCAGCGGGCTGTCCGTTTTGCCTTCTCGTGGTGAGCTCACTCCATTCTTATCAACAACTAAAGAACACGGCAGGCGGTGTGCAACTGAAATTCAAAAGGGTCAAAATAAGGAGGAGGGATATGAGCAGAGCATCATTCGTCATCATGGCGCTTTCAGGTATCTTGCTCGTCGCTCCATTCGCGGCGGCACAAGAGTGCAGCTCGGATTGCGCACAGCAATCGTTGCTCCCGATGCTGAATCATGAACAGGTTGAGAGCGTTCAAATCGAATTGCTCGAGCGAGGCATCGTGCCGGTTTTCAGTCAGGACACTGAAATGGACAAAGCCTACCTGGAGGGAGTCATCGCCGTATTTCAGGAAGTGAACAATATGCCCGCGACGGGCCAGCTCGACGCGGAGACAATGGATGCACTGGGCATCCCGCTTCCAAAATCCGCTGTAAGCGCGCCTGAGATACAACGCGCGAAGCCATCGAAATAGGTTACCGGCTCCTGATCCAGGAGACCGGCCGGATCGGAGCCACCCATAGCCGCCAGCCGATTGGCGGCCTCGCGGCGGACAAGTGCTTCCAAACCCATCTCTCCGAAGACCTCAGCGGTAACGTTTCCGCTTTTCTATTTCCGGCCATGCGTCCCTAAATCTTGTTTCCTCCGGGGCGGTTGACGATAATACAGGCCAACGCAACAAAATGAGAGACTTCTCGATTCGTAACTTGATCGCGATCTGTGCAGTACTCCTCGTATCCCATCGCGCGGCGGCGGTGCAATCCAGCAACCTCGAAACTCTTCAGGTTCGTCCGTCTTTTTTCATGATCGCCGGGGCAGGCGGCAACGTCGGTGTGCAGGTGGGCGAGGACGGCGTCGTGGTGGTGGATCCCGGATCGGTGGCCGCCGTGCCGGATGTGTCGGCGGCGATCAGGAAGATTTCGGCGAAGCCCATCCGCTACATCATCGATACGGGGCCTGATGCAGATCATGTCGGCGGCAACGAAGGGCTGTCGAAGGCTGGAGAAAAGTTTTTCGCCTCCAGCACTCTGGGCGGTGGCGCAGCGGACTCTTTCGCTCCGATAGTTGCTGTCGAGAATATTCTCCGGCGCATGACCGGGTTTCCGGCCGGAGCACAGCCGACAGACGTTTTTCAGTATGCGCGGCAATACATGTATCTGAACGGCGAGGCAGTTGAAGTCCTGCGCCAGCCTGCAGCGCACACCGATAGCGACGCCATCGTATTCTTCAGACGGTCCGATATCGTCGTTGCCGGCGACGTGCTCGACACGCGGCACTTCCCCGTGATCGATGTCGACCGCGGCGGCAGCATCCAGGGCGAGATCGCGGCGCTCAATCGGATCGTCGAACTGGCTGTGCCGTCGGTGCCGCTGGTATCGCACGAGGGTGGCACGATCGTCGTTCCCGGCCACGGCCGGCTGTGCGAGCAGTATGACGTGGTCGAGTATCGCGACATGGTGACCATTATCCGGGATCGGGTTCGCGATCTCTTGAAGGCGGGACGGTCGCTTGCCGAGGTCCAGGCGGCGCAGCCGGCAAAGGGATACATGGGACGCTACGGCAACGCGGGAGGCGACTGGACGACAGATCGCTTCGTCGAAGCGGTATATCGCAGTCTCGTGAAGGAGAAGTCATGAGAACCTGGTTGGTGCTCCTGGGAATGACGCTCATCGCGCTCGCCCCGCCGGCAACAGCGCGCGCGCAACAGCGCGGCGGCGGAGCGGCAAGGCCGGCGCAGCAGTCCGCGCCGATCGACCTCACCGGCTACTGGGTCTCCTATGTGACCGAGAATTGGCGCTACCGCATGGTCACCCCCGCCAAGGGTGAGTATCGGCGTATTCCGGCCTCGCCCGCTGCACTGCCGATCATCAACGCCTGGGATCCGGCCGCCGACGAGCGGGCCGGCAACCAATGCAAGTCCTATGGAGCGGGGAATATCATGAGCGTGCCCGGGCGATTGCACATTACCTGGCAGGATCCCGACACACTGCGCATCGACACCGACGCGGGCACTCAGACGCGCCTCTTTCATTTCACGCAGAATCCCTCTGCGGCAACGTCCCCTGGACCGCCGGGCTGGCAGGGTACATCGATCGCGGCATGGGAACGCGCGGCAGGACCCGATGGCGGCGGCAGCCTGCGCGTCGTCACAACGAATCTGCGCCCCGGCTACCTCCGAAAAAATGGCGTGCCGTACAGCGAGCGTACGACCGTGACAGAGAATTTCGACGTCGCGTCGCTGCCGGATGGCGGCAAGCTTCTGCTTGTGACGACCGTTGTTGAAGATCCGGGATATCTGACCGGTCCTTATATCGTGAGTCCACATTTCAAAAAGGAGACAGACGGCTCCAAATGGGATCCAACGCCATGCTCATCCACCTGGTAATCCGGCGCGCGATCGTCCCGCTCCTGTTTGTCGTTCTGGCGGCGCGCGAGGCGCCGGCGCAGTTCGATTTCGCGGGTTCATGGGCGCCCCTGGCGACCGAAGACGTCCAGAACGACTCGTTGCCGGTGGACTATCTAGGGCTCGCACTGACCGACGAGGCCCGCACCCGGGCGCTCTCTTACGACGAGTCGCAGAAATCGATGATCGAGCGGCAATGCGCCGGTTGGGGAGCGGCTTACCTGGTGCTCGGTCCATTTGGCCTTCGCGTGACGAGCCAGACCGATCCCGTGAACAACCGTATCGTTTCGTACACCATCGGCGCGTGGGAAGACTGGAGCGAGATGGTCATCTGGATGGATGGCCGCCTACAGCCCTCCGAAAACGCGCTTCATACGTTCGCAGGCTTCACGGCGGGTCATTGGGAGGCCGGCGCACTTGCAGCCCGGACCACGCGCGTCAAGGCGGGTTTCATCCGGAAGACAGGCGTGCCGTTGACCGACGAGGCCACCATCGACTGGCGCTTCTTCCGCCATGGTGACATCCTGACCGTCCTGATGGTAGCGACCGATCCGGTGTATCTCGTCGAGCCGGAAATCGTCTCGAAGAGCTTTCGGATGTCGCGAACGCCGCTCGATTACCGTTCCGAGTGCGTGACAGGCTACGAAGGTCACGAACCCGGCGATAGCGTCCCTCACTTCTCGCCGGAGCAGAATCCGTTCGTCGACGAATTCATAAAGCTTTATCACCTTCCGCGAGAGGCCGTACTCGGATATCGCGACACACTCTATCCGGAGTACCGGAAAAAGATCAAAGACACGTACGTCCCGCCCCCGCCCTGCACCGCATCCTGCGGCGCTGCCGGCAACTTCGTCCTGCGGCCGCAGTGACTCAAGAATGAAACCGGGGAAATTAGCGGCTTTGCCCAACGAAAGGGGAAGGAGCACAAAAAGCACAAAACAGAACACAAGAAGCACAAAAGATCGCGAGCCCACTTCTTGTGCTTTTTGTGCTCTTTTATGTGCCTCTTGTGTTCCGCTCCCGTTCCTTTGGGCAAAGCCACTCCACTAGGCGATCACACAGACCGCCTCTGGCGTCAGCATCTGTGCGGCAATGGTTTCAACCGCGAACAGGTGGACGGACTTGTCGTCGTGCGCGCGGTAGCCGACAGTGAAATCGCCACCCACGGTAATCATGAAATCGCCGCCCCGGGTTGAAAACAGAGCGGCTCCCTCGACGGCGGGCGAACTGTAAACCTTCGCGATGACGATTCCGAGCTGTTTTGCTGCGGGATAGACGCCGCCTTCGCCGGTCTGTCTGAGGTAGGAGTAGTAATGGTGCGGCGACAGCACGACTTCGTAGGGCCCTTTGACTGTCAAAGTATCGAGTTTTTCGACCGCCGACAGGAGATCGGCGACCAGACGTCCGGGTTGCGACCAGTCCGACATGGTCACTCGCGGCGTGTCCTTCCAGCCCAACAGTCCGGGCATTCCGCCGGAGCCGTACAGAATGAGCGCATCCTCGGTCAGAGCGACGTCGCGTGCAGCTTCCTCGATCGACTTCGATTCGAGTGCCGGTCCGACGCGCTCGAAGATGTCGATATCCGCCCAGGAAACAGTGAAATCGGCGCGCAACTCGGTCAGCAACATCGCATCCGGAATAGACAGGCGTACCTTTCCGGCGATCTTCGGAGCGGGAGCACTTTTGAATGTGCCCAATTGCGTGGCGACGTGATTCCAGCCGCGAGGCCCGTCGAAGTCGACGATGCGCCGGGTGACGACTGTCTGTTTGAACATCGACAGGGCAGTGTCGTCAATTTCCTTCCAGACTTTTTGAGACAGGGGAGCCGCGTTGCGCCTTAACCATTCCATCGTTTTCCTCCTGCCGCCGTGGCTTCAGAGGCCCCGGTTCGTTCTGTTATCGGTTCTGTAGTGAACAGGTACTTTTTCAGGTGCGTGTCGAATGCCGGATCATGCCGGCGGATCCATTCGAGCACCATCGATGCGTGTTCCTTTTCCTCGTCGCGGTTATGAGCAAGTATGGTCTTCAGCGCTTCATCGCTTGTCGCATCGACGCGCTGCTGATACCAATCGATAGCTTCGAGTTCCTCCATCAGGCTGGTTATGGCGCGATGCAGGTCGCGTGTCAGTGGGGTAAGTTCTTCAGATGCTTCGTGTAAGCCTTCCGACGCCATGCAATTCCTCCAGTTCTTCGTCCACGATAGGTTAGCACTTCAGAATAAAAGAAAACGCCCCGCGATTCATCAGGAACCGCGGGGCGTTGTTTTCGATTGGCTTGAGCGCCGGACTATGCTTTGGCGGCCGCCGGTCCCTGGCGCACCATCAGGACGGATATTTCGTTATTACGATACCGAAAACCGGACCAAGGCGCCGAAGGCGCCTCCGGAATAACCATTTCCAGCCGGTCCGTGGAGTTCGGCGCGGTCTGGTGATAGCGCAGAATGTATTGTTCACCGGGGCCAAATCCTTGGCCCATCAATTCCAACTCCGTTACCATTCCTTGTTGAGTTGACAGCGTGATGTGTCGACTAATCATGATGGCCATGATAGTAGCACGCTTGTGACCACCGGCGTTGGTCCATAACTCATTGAAAAATGGTGGTCGGTGCTGCGGCTGTCTACCAAGTTGGTTTGTGTTCCTTTTCCCTTCACCCTGTAAGCAACGGAGTGCGGTTCCGATAAATGATCCACAGCGATAAAGCGAAGATCACTCCCGCGGCCATGTAGTGCGGCCAGTGAAGGGCGTCGATGGAGAACCAGTTTCCGGCGAGGACGCCGAGGGCGTTGTTCCCGGCGTGCAGGAGCATTCCGGGAAACACCGAACCGGTCATCAATGCGATCGCCGTCAGGACCATGCCCAAGGCAGCGGTTGGCGCGATTCGATAGAGCGTCATGTGGAACAATCCGAAAACCAGGCCGACCGCCACAATCAGCGCGGCAGGACGGAATTTGCGGCGCAGTCCGCTGAGCAGGATGCCGCGAAAAGCGAGTTCTTCACAAATTGCCGGGAGCACGGCCACATACAGAATCAGTTCCCAGGACGGCATGCCCTTCGGAATGATGTCGTCTGAGAACCGCTCCAGCAACTGTTGGGGCGCCGGAATGATCGTATTCATGACGCGGAATACACCGAGAGCGGTGATGTAACCCGCCGGTATGGCGAACAGGATCGCCAGCCAGATGACCAGCTTTACCGGCTTGAGCGACAGGACGTCCCGCGCGTTCAGGTGATACATCCGCATCATGAGAAGGGAAGCTCCGATCATCACGACGACTTCATTGAAGAGAAGCTGTCGTTGAAAGCTCGCGAGCGCCGGAACATTGCTCGCGACCGCGAAGGTCACCACCCACATCAAGGCAAACCATCGCAGAACGCGCCGCTGAAACAGCGCCGGTCCGCCAAAGAATTCCGCGGGTTCGGTGTGCGCAGGCAGGATGATGTCTTCGCGCGCCAGCAGGCGGGCCGAGGCCATCACCAGGTAGCCCGCGGTGAAGACCATCACCCCGAATGTCACCGCGATCATCAACGGATCGGGCCGTCCCATCAGAATTTCACGCGCAGCGACGCTGACATTCGCAACCGGCACCAGCGCGATTGCCGATCGCAGCGAGATACCGGGCATCACGGAAGCCAGAGCCGGAATGAGTCCGAGAAGGTAAACAGGGAAGAAGTACATCTGCGATTCCTTGTACGTCTTCGCGTAAGCCGAGATCATGAGCAGCACCGACGCAATCGTCGCGGCCAGCGGAACAAAAAGCAGCAAGAGCGTCAGCGCCATTCCGGTAGGAAGCTGCAGGTCGAAGTCTTTCGGCAGCGGAATCAACCGCATCCTTATATAAAGGAAGAAATTCAGTCCCTGGATCAGCGTGATCACCAGCGCCACCGAAGTGATTGCCAGCTGTTTCGCCGCGGCAATATCGGCCCGCCCGGCGGCCGTCGTCAGAAGCGTCTCGAGCGTACCGCGCTCCTTTTCGCCGGCAATGATGTCCATCGCGGCGACGGCGCCGCCGGTGAACATCATCATGACGAGGAACAGCGTGATGAAGCGGCCGACCACCGAACCCGTGACTTGCCTGCTCGTCGCCACGCTGGAGTCCTCGACGTCGAACAGTTTGGAGGGATCTGCGGGAAATCCATGCTGCATCAGCAGGAGCTGTGAATCCGACCGCCGGGCCAGGCGTAAGAGCACCATCATGCGGCTATGCGCGTTATCGGAAATGTCCTGGTCTTCCCGATAGACGATGTTGATACGAGGTACGCCTTGGAGGCGCCGTTCCGCGGGAGGAGTCGAAGTGGTTCGAGAGGAAGTTCCGGCTGCGGCGGACAGTTTGTCGGCTTCTTCGCCGGTGAATGTTTCTATATAGAACTGGATCTGGCCGTTATCCAGGCTGCGCCGCGGATCGGCAATTGTCTTGAGCTCCTGAAAATTGAACTGAGACTGCTGTTTGAGGTCCTCGTCCTTGTTACGGGCGAGCGTCGTTCCGGCATCCGCGATGGCCTGCCGGACACGGCCGGCAAGAGGGCCGGTAATGGTGTACCGGTATGTCCCCGCATTGAGGGTCCGTTCGCGCCGGTCGCGCGAGTATTTCTGGGCGTACAACATCAGCGGCATCATGATGGCCGGAAGCACGACGGCCATGAACACCGTGCGCCGCGCCCGCAGGAGCATCTTCAGCTCGTGGATGTAGAGCAGGCGAAGGACTCTCCAGTTCATACGGCTGCCTGGGCGGCCTTCACATACTGCACAAAGATGTCTTCAAGGTAATGCTGTCCGGTCGCCTCGCGCAGGCCGGCAAGCGTATCCGATGCCAGGATGTGTCCGCCGTGAATGATCGCGATACGGTCGCAGAGGCGCTCGGCCTCGCTCATGATGTGGGTGGAGAAGATGATCGTTTTGCCTTCCGATCGGAGCTCGCTGATCGTCTCCTGGACATCGAGCGCGTTCAGCACATCAAGGCCGACGGTCGGTTCGTCGAAAATCAGAATGGCCGGATTGTGCGCGACCGTCCGCGCAATCGAGACTTTCTGTTTCATACCCGACGACAGCTTTTCCACGCGCGCGTCCGCATACTTCGTGATGCCGAATCGCTGGACCAGGTATTCGACGCGCTCGTCAACGCGATCGGCTGGATATTGGTTGATCCTCGCGAAAAAGTCGATCGTCTCGCGCGCCGTCAGGCGCGGATAAAGCGCAGTGGTTGCCGAATAGAAGCCAAGATTCTTACGGACGCCTTCCGGATTGCGTACGACATCGTGGCCCATCAGCGTCGCACTGCCGGAACTGGGTGAGAGGATGGTTGAAAGCATGCGGAGCGTGGTTGTTTTGCCGGCTCCGTTCGCGCCGAGAAGTCCAAATACTTCACCTTCGCGGCATTCAAAGCTGATCGAATCGACAGCGCGGACCTGACCGCGGCCTTCGTCGAAGAAGGTCTTGGAGAGATTTCGGACTGTAACCGGTGAGTTCATCTATTGAATAACCGTTCCTTTGCGAATTTGCCGAAGTTCCCGCTGTAACTTCCCATCACGAAATCCTCGTGCTGGAGGACGACCATCGCAACCCGCAGCGCGATGAGAACGCAAGCCGCCTCGACGGCCAGCGTGAGCCCGATCATCCGCCAGTGGTAAATCCCCTGCATCGCCTCGCGGATCATCATGGTCACATTGGCGACAGGAATGAACGCGATGCGCCGCGTGAATTCCATTCCCGGCGTCTGGAGGAACATGATCGGAATGATCAGCGCCACGTAGAAAGGCGCCACCATCGACTGTCCTTCCTTGTAGTTGCCGGCGAAGGACGCCAGGATCATCATGCCCGCGGCGACAAACAGCGCCAGGAGCACGGCGCCGGCAAGAATGACCGGAATCGATTGCAGCGGAATGTCGCGCCACTTGGCGGCGCCGCCGCGCAACAGCGGGGCAAGGATCGTGCCCATCGAAAATATCATTGCGAAGAGGTTCAAAAATGCAGCCGTGAACGACATCGTCGCGACATAAAGATATTTCGCCACCAGAACGTTCGCCCGCGATGTCGCCGACGTCATGACTGTTTCCCAGGTCGAATTTTCGCGTTCGCCGGCGGTCGAATCGATCGCCGGGTGCATTCCCCCGACGGCAAGCATGATGATGAAAAAGATCGGCATCAGGATGGCAATGAATTCGCCGGTCTCGCGGTTTTTCGAGACGTTTTGGTCGTCGATCCAGAAATCCTGAAACTGCTCGCGGGACAGGCCGAACTTCGCCGCCTGGGCTTCGAAATAGCTGTCGCGGTAGCGGGAGAGCTTCTGATCGATGCGGCTTCTGGCCCGGTTGCTCTGGTCGCGCGACTCGTCATAGGTGATTCGGGTCGCGAAGTTGTTATCGACCGGCAGATTCGATTTCGCCGGCAGGAATTCGACCAGGGCGTCGAGCGTGCCGTTGCGGATATCCTGCACCGGATCGCGTGAGGTCGCCAGAACCATCGATTTATCCGCCTGGAACTGCTTCAGGAGACTGGGATGTGCGGCCGGAACGTTGATCAGCATCACCCGGGAGCGCAATTCTTCGTTTTGTCCCGAAATAAATGTGATTCCCGTATAAACGAGCCACATCATCAACGGATAGAGGAAGATCGGGAGCAGGATGCTGTTCGTGACGATGGTGCGGTCGCGCAGCGCCGACCGCACTTCGCGGCAATACAGAACTTTAATATCTCGAAAATTCATGCGGATACGTGATGGATAGCAGTGCTGAATATGCTAACACCAGTCCTGCGCTCGGCGGAATCCCCCGAAAGTTCTGTGTTGTCCGTTATGGGAGCGGTGTTGGCACCATCAGTGCTGTGCCGCCTATCATAGCCGAGTTCACTATTCAATTCTTACTGTTCATTTATTTGCGTCCAGCCGGTCTCCACGGTACCATGCGGTTCGGTCCAAGCAGGGAGGGGTTATGCGGCGTCTGGGTTTGCTTTTCGTGATGATTTTAACCGCAGGTGCAGGGTTCGCTCAGGTGAGCGCCGGGGGCGGTGGCACCGTGGTATTGCCGCCGATTGCCGTTTCGCCGATCTCTGTCAGCCTTGGCAACACGAATTCCGTCATAGACCAGAGTGGAAACGTACTGCTTTTCGATTCCGTGCTCACTGGCTTTTCCCCTGCCTCCGCTCTGGCGACCCCAACGCCAACACACGTCTCGGTGATTTCGTCTGACGGCAGAACGGTAAATGGATATTCGTACTCCGGCTCGTTTCAGATCCTGGGCGTAGGGCACAACGCGGTATATGCGCTTGTCGGCAGCGTCAGCGGCGGGAACGGATCGCCATTTATCATAACCCGGACGCTGGTCGCCCTGCGTGTCGTGGCCGGAACGTTGCCGGCAACTCTGCCATCGATAACCGTCCCGTTAAATCAAGATGTAAAACTCTCGGCGGGAACAGGGAGCGGGGAATCCGACAGGATCGCGCTGATTTCCGGTGTTTCCGCTGTCGTGCTGACGCCGGCAACTGCGGCAGGCGTGAATAATCCTCACATGATTTTGCTGTACGCCTGTGACGGGGCTACCTTCACTCCGAATCCAAACAACCCGATTATGACGAACTCGCACTAATGACCGTGTTCACGACAGCAGGCCGCTGGTGACCTGCTTCGCCCACGAGATGGCTTCCATATAGATGTCGCGGATCGGCAGCTGCGGCAGGCCGTAGAACTGAACCTCGTCCCAGTCCGCCCGCTCGTACGCGATCGTGCATCGCAGCGCCTGTCCGATCTGTCCGGCTTTGTGGATCAGAGCTTCGCGGACTTCATCGACCAGCGGCAACTCGGCCAGCGCTTTTTCCATCGGACAATCGAGCAGTGCATCGAGAACCGACAACAGGCCGGCCGAAAAGAAGGAGTCTTTGGGCGCGTCTTTAAGCGACGCCGACAGGCGTTCGCACATTCGGGCGCGCACCAGGGCAATCGTCATCAATTCCCGCGGTCTGTCTTCGACAGCGGATAGCAGCAGGATGCGGGTCCAGTTGCGAAGCATGTCCATTCCAATCAAGCGCACCGCGTGGCCGGTAGACGATACTTTCCGTGGCAGTCCGACAGCCGCCGAATTCGCATAGCGTAACAGCTTGAACGTGAGCGAAACATCCTGAGAGATGATTTTGTCCAACTCGGACATTTCCATGTCGGGTTGCTGCAGTTTTGCCAGGACGCGCAACATTGCGAGCCGGTTGACCGGAATCTCCCGCATGTGACTCCCGGACCGGGACACGAAACGGCCGGCATAAAAATCGAAACTCAGGCTCTTGCAGAATTCGAGGTCATCATAGGTGTCGACATTCACTGCCAGAAGTTTCGCGTTGTAACGGCGCAACTCCTGAACCCGTCTCTCGATTTCCTCAGGCGGATGAGCCGTCGCATCGATACGGATTGCATACGCCCGATTGCCGATGAACTCGAGGCTTGCAGGCGAAAGAGCGCTGGACAGGGCAAAGCGATATCCGTGCGCAACGCACGACACCAGACCATTGGCAACCACGCTTGACGGCTCGAATGGATCGAAGAAACCCAGCACGACCCGCTCTTGCGGCACGAGCTTCCACAGATTCGCGGCCAGCCCGGAGGCCGTGAGATTCATGAAGCAGTCATGGTTTCCGACGATGTCGTCCAGCATCGTTTCGGTAAACATCGTGAACAATACGCGCTCCGCGTCTGCGGAACCGGAGTCCGAACCTTTTTCCACGATCGGACAGGTCCGGACTTCGTATCCTACGACGTTCAGTTGCTGTCCGAAGACCGGCTGCCGGTTGATGAGGTAATTGCACTCCATGCGATTTACGCACCTATGATAACCCGCGAATTCAATTCGATAACTGGTCGCAGGAATTCCAGGGACGCCATCCGGGGTGCGTCCCTGGAACCTGTTTCTATTTTGGCGGCGACTGATGCAGGGCAAATACGGCTCCCTGCGGGTCCATCATTTGAGCGATGCGCCCCCCGCCGGGCACCTCCATCGGGCCGTTCGTGACTTTGGCGTTCTTCTTCGTCGCGCGCGAAATTGCGGCGTCAATGTCGGGCGTCTCCACGTAAAAGATCCACATCGGAGGCATCGGCGTGGCTTTGGGTATCGTCATCATACCGCCGAGCTGCTTTCCACCGACTTCGAAGACGCGATAGTTGCCCGTCGCTCCCATGTCCATATCCTGGGCGACCTTCCATCCGAACAATTGCGAGTAGAAATCGAATGCCGCGTTGCCGTCGCTCGACATGAGTTCGTGCCAGCAGAACTCGCCTTTTTTCGATGAGTCGTGAGCAGCCATCGGCGTGCTCGGAGTGAAAATCGAGAGCGACGCGCCTTGAGGATCCTCGATCACGGCGAAGCGGCCGACGCCCGGAACATCTTCCGGTCCGGTGCGTAACTTCCCTCCGAGTTTTTTCACCAACGAAGCCGTCGCATCGACGTTTTCGACCGCGACGTGCGCCGTCCAATGAGGAGGCACACCCGCTTTGACCGATTCTTCCGGAAGCTTCATCACACCGCCGAGCGGTCCCTGATCTGCAACCCACATGAAATAATGGCCACCTTCGCCGAATGACTGCGTCTTCCAGCCGACAACATCCGTGTAGAAGGCGATGGCCGCTGCCGGATCCTTCGTCAAATGCTCGTACCAGACGAAACGGCCGTTATCCACGTTCGTAGGCATACTTTTCTCCTTTTTTAACTATTCAATGTATCAACAGGAAAACTGAAAAGCTCGTTACATGTATGTTAAAGGGTCGCTTGAAACCATGCGAAACTCCATCTATGGTAACGCGTGAATTCAGTTCGCTCGAGGTGAACGTTCCCATTATCGGGCAGGGCACCTGGCAAATAAAAAAGGGCGCCCTGGAGGCGCTCCGCGCCGGGATCGAACTCGGCATGACGCACATCGATACGGCCGAGATGTACACCGGAGCCGAGGAGATCATCGCGGAAGCCATTCACGGCCGGCGGAAGGACATCTTTCTGGTCAGCAAAGTCATGCCGTCGAACGCCTCATATAAAGGTACGTTGCGCGCGTGCGATGCGAGCTTGAAACGGCTGAGGACGGAATATCTTGACGCCTATCTTCTGCACTGGTGGAGCGGCTCGCATCCGATCGAGGAAACCATGCGGGCTATGGAGGACCTTGTTGCCGCCGGGAAGATCCGGCATATCGGCGTGAGCAATCTGGATGTCAGCCGGCTGAAGCAGGCGCAGAAGGCCCTTCGTCGCGAAAAAATTGTGTGCAATCAGGTGCTCTATCACCTGCGGTCCCGCGGAATCGAAAACCGTCTGGTGCCGTACTGCGAGTCGCAGAATATTGCCGTGGTCGGATATTCACCCTTCGGCCAGGGCGATTTCCGCCCGTCGAAAACGCTCGACGCCATCGCTCAGCGGCATGGAAAGGCCCCGCGCCAGGTGGCGCTGGATTTCTTGACCCGCCGCAAGAGCGTGTTCGCTATTCCGAAAGCCGGCAATGTGGAGCACGTCCGGCAAAATGCGGGCGGCGCCGGATGGGAGCTGACTGCCGAAGATCTGGAACTCATCGACAGCGAGTTTCCGGTTCCTGCGCCAGATACGCCACTGGACATGCTCTAAAGATGGCCTTCTTAAAGGAAGCAGTTGAAACGCGCGGTTAAGGGTGCGAATATCCTCCGGCAAAGCACCATGAAGACCAGAGTTATCGCAGTGTTGTCCCTATTACTGGCGGCAGGTCCTGCATACCCGCAGCGGCGGGGTGCGGCTCAGCCTCCTCAAGCGCCCGAATTGCTTTTCAAAATGACGCTGCAGAATGACCAGCGGCTTCCCCTGGGCCAGAATTCGATCACAACTCCTGATGTCGAGCTTCACCTTTATGGCGATGGCAAGAACATCGTCGTCGCTGTTGGCCGGGGCGCGGAATTTCCCCGAACGTTTTTCGGTCTCTGCGAGAAGCCCTGTGGCTTCACCCTTCGCGACAGGATAAATACATTCGATCTGCGCGGAAGGGCGAATATCAAATTCACGACGATCGTGTCGGGTTTCCATCGGGTGCGGCCCTTGATCAAACTGGCGGATGGCACACTTTTGATTGGAGACCAGGCTGAAGGTTCGGTTGCGGATTATCACCAATATGAAGTCTCGTTCAGCGAATGCCGGTGGCTGAAGCTCGATCCTGAGCGTGGCGTCACTCTTGGAAGCTGGATCGAAAATCCGGACCTGAGCAAAGTGGATGAGGTCGGCTACTTCGATGTGATTCCAGGAAGCGGCGCGCATACTGAAGGTCTTGCCGTCGAAAAGCAACCCGCTCCTCCGGTCGGTGGCTGGATCGCCGTTTCGGCGTTTGAGCTGTGGGGAAAACCGGTCAAACGTTGAGCGCCTGCACTATCGCGATACAATACACGCACTATGTCGAAACTCTTCTCGCAACCTATGAACAGAAGGCAGGCTCTCGAAGTGCTGGGAATCTCCGCGGCAGCGGCGGCGTTCCCGGGCGGACTCTCCGCGCAACCGCAGGGCCCTGCCTTTCCCAAGGGCTCCGTCATCCGGACGCTGCTCAAAGACTATGCCCCGGAAGAGCTGGCGGGCGGCGCCACGCTATTTCATGAGCACATGCAACTGGGCCGGGATTTCAACGCGAAGTTTTCCGCCGCCGGCGCTGCGGTCCGGGCCGCGAATGGTTTGCCGCCGGCTCCCGCGCGCGGAGGGGGAGGCGGCGCAGGCCGCGGCAGCGGATCGGGGCGGGGAAGCTTCACTCCGCCGCCGGACATCCTGCACGACGTGGATCTCATGGCCGCCGAAGTCGCGAAAGTGAAAGCGGCAGGCGTGGCCTGCATCGTCGACGCAGGACACGCCGAAATGGGGCGCGACATCGGTTTCCTGCGGCAGGTTGCGATGAAATGCGGCGTGCCGATCGTGGCCGGCGGCGGATTCTATACCCAGCCGTTCTACCCGAAAGAAATCTCGACGATGTCCGAGGACCAGATCTTCAAGGCGCTCATCAAGCAGGTGGACGACGACACC